>JASHTT010000298.1 GCA_030040415.1 Streptosporangiaceae bacterium
CGGGCGGTCGTCTATCCCGCAGTTCGCCTGATTCGCGGGACCGCCCGGCCGCCGGGCTGATCATTGTCGGGCCAGAATCGGGTGATTCCTGCGGCACCGACGGTGTACGCGCGTCGTGCCGTCGAATACGGACCTGGCGACCTGAACGATCCAGGTACCACCCGAGGAACACTCGCCGGGCAGGACTGCCTGGCGTCGAACTCATAACCCTCCTCCGAGGTAACGGTAGGAGGTGGCGCACGCCGCGCTCCGGGTTGACGTTACGCCCGTGCTGTTCAGGATAGTAGGCGCTAGCCGATGATCTGCTTGATCAGCTCAGCAGGCGCAGGCCAGCCGCGATGGGACTGATCATGTTGCCGGATTAGCTGTGCCCGCACGCCGCTGCGACCGGGATACCAGGAAGTAGTTAAGTGACCCGGCGAGCGCCCCGCGCGCTTCGTTCGCAGCCAGGCGCAAGCCCCGTCCGCTCGCCTGGCTGGCTTTCGAGGCACGATGCATCCGGGCGCCGAGGACGACCGACTGGCTGAAGCTGCGCGCGAGCACGCTCACCGGCATCTCGCGCGTCAGGATGCGCTTGGCAAGGTAGGCGCCCAGGCCATGGCCATAGGCATAGACCTGCTCCGTCAGGGCGTCGTCGGTCGCCCTGTGCCGGTGCCAGACAAGCGCGGACGGCAGGTAAGAGATGCGGTGGCCAGATAGCACGATACGGGCGAAGGCATCAAGGTCCTCTCCGCCCTTGCCGGGACCCCCGGCTCCCAGCAGGGGGTCGAATTCCCCGAGCTTCTCCATGACGTCGCGCCGGACCGCAAAGTTGGCCCCTGTCCCGAAGATCCCGGCCTTGAATGGATACAGCGGGGACTCGACGCGGTGACCAGCGAGATCATAGCGACGCGGACTGTACGCGTCTCCCCACGGGTAGCGGGCATCGAAATAGCGTTCGGATGCCGTGTCGAGGGAGCGAGACGCGACGGGTCCGGTCACGCAGGCCGTCTCTGGGTCGGCGGTGAATCCCGCGGCTATCGCCGTCGGCCACCCCGGCTCGACGTATATGTCGTCATCGGTGAAGGCCAGCAGGTCAAACGTGGCCGCTGTCAAGCCGTGGTTGCGTGCACGCGACAACCCGGGCTGTGGCTCGCGCGTGTAGCGGATGCGGGGGTCGGCACGGGCGAGTTCGGCCACTACCAGCATCGTCGCGTCGCTCGACGGGGCGTTGTCGATGACCAGGATCTCCAGCGGCTGGTAAGTCATCGTGCGCATGGCCAGCAGGCAGTCACGCAGAACGGCGGGCCGGTCCCTGGTGCAGACCACGACGCTTACGCCCGCCCCAGTCGGCTCAGGGAAGTGGCGCGGGCAGGAAACCCGGCTCGCCCAACGGGCGTCGCGGCCGGATCGCTCGGCAGCCTCGTCCAACGCGTGGTGCTCGCCCAGAGCATCGTGCAGCGCCAGCTCAGCCTCGGACTTGGCCCGGTCAGCCAAGGTCTCGACTGGCCAGAGCGGAACCTCGACGTTGCCAATCGGGGCGCCATGAACTCGAACAAGAATTCGTGCCTTGCGCTGGTCGGCTCGGGCTGGCCCGCTCGCATCCACGAGCTGGTAATCGTCTGCCAGGTCGAGCATGCCGACCCAGATACCGTCATCGCTGGTCAAGGAGAGTTCTCATTCTGAGGTCGTTGCGCCGCAGCATTCCGCGGCTCAGCTGGCCTGATCGCATACCCCCGCTGGCCACCGCAATATCGCTGACGACGAGGGCCACATTAGCAATGCCCAATCTTGAGTGCAGAGCCCGCGGAAGACTGCGATCAACCCAGGCCCGCTGGCGGGACGGGCCTGCCGGTCGGCCAAGCTGGGGCCAACGTCTGCGAGATGTGGTTACAGAACTACATACCATCACATAAAGTGACGGCCAGGTTCAGCTGAGTGCTGAGGACGGACGCCGAAGTGCAATGCACCACAGACGCTAACAGGGCGCTACACTTTGCGACCGCGATCGACATGGGCGTCGATCTTGCGGACTAGCGTTTCGCTTCGCCGCGGATTCCGGGTCGCCGCACAGGGCGCGATCGCGGTCCTGACGGACGCCCTCCTAGCTGATGCGTTGCCGGCCGGACACACGGAGGCGATGGGATGAGGCGGCAGTGGAAACTCCTCGTCTTCGTCCCGATTGTCGTCGCCGTGGCGCTCTGGGGTCTTGGCATCATCGGTGGCCACGCTCCATCTCAGGAAACCGCCGCGTCCTCCCGGTCGCCTTCCCCCTCCGCGTCGGCCGGAGCATCAAGCAAAGGCGGCGCGTCATCACGATCGCTGACTAGCGGCAGGCCTGAGTTCAGCGCGAGCTTTACCGGGCCAAGCCTTGACGCGTCGGTGTGGGGGACCTGCTATCCCGCGATGGACCTCGCGTCCGGGTGCACGAACTTCGGGAACAAGGAGTACCAGTGGTACCTGCCCGGCCAGGCCCAGGTCTCTGGCGGCGATCTGCGGCTCGTAGCTCGCAGGGTGGCCACTAGCGGAACCAACAAGAGCGGCGGCTACGAGGAGTATGACTGCCGGTCGGGGATGGTGACCACCTACTCCAGTTTTCACTTCCAGTACGGATACATGCAGGTTGTCGCCAAGATTCCGAACGCGCCCGGCCTGTGGCCCGGACTGTGGCTGGCGGCAGCAGACAACGTCTGGCCTCCTGAGATCGACTTGATCGAGCAGTGGGGTGCAACGGACGGCCATCCGGCATCAGCAGGTGCGTACTTCCATCCGGCGCCGTTGGGAACGCCGCAAGTAGCCTCGGTGCTGCCGGGCGGTCTGAGCGCCGGATGGCACACGTTCGGTCTGCTGTGGACGAAGAGTGAACTCAAGTGGTACGTGGACGGCAAGACCGTCCTCACGGTGCGGCAGCACGTCCCGCACCAGGAGATGTACTTCCTTGCCGATCTTGCTGAGTACACCAAGCCAACAGCCGGGGCTTGCGACGGCTCGCTTGTGATCCGTTCAGTGAAGGTCTGGAAGGCCCTCTGAGCACCGGCACCGGACCTGAGACCCAGGACGGCACGCCTTGTCCGCACCGCACGCCGTCCGATAAGAGTCTTCTAGGCCTGCCCGCGACGGTCCAGGGTGAAAGGGGTACCAAGTGACGCTGCTCGGTGATCTGCAGGATTACGTGGCGCTGCCGAGGGTGACGGCGCTACGGCTGGCGCCGGACGGATCCTGGCTGGCCGCCGTGGTCCAGACGGTCGGCGGCGAGCCGCCGAAGTACCAGTCCAGCATCTGGCGGATCGACGCCACCGGGGAGCGCCCGCCGGTCAGGCTCACCCGCAGTGCTGAGGGTGAGGCGAGCCCGGAGTTCTTGCCGGACGGCTCACTGCTGTTCGCGTCGCGGCGGCCGGACCCGCAGGCTGGGAAGAAGGATGCCGAGGCGGGCAAGGACAAGCCCGCTGTGTGGCTGCTGCCCTCGGTGGGCGGTGAGGCTCGCCGGGTCGTGGCGCCTGGCGGCGGAGTGACCGGTCTCTCCGTGGCGCACAGCGAGCAGGCGTTCGTCTACGCGGCCGCCATGTTTCCCGGCGCAGCGGACACCGAGGGGGACGCAGCCCGGCGGAAGGCGCGGAAAGAAGCCGGGGTCAACGCGATCCTGCACGAGCCGGGCGGGAGGCTGCGGTTCTGGGACCACGACCTGGGGCCGGAGTCGGTACGCCTGTTGGGCGGAGTGGATCCGCAGGCCGACAGCGCCGACGAGCTGGCAGCAGGCGCAGGCGGGGCCGGGGACAGTGACGACAACGGCGCCGAGCGAGCCCAGCCGCGGGACCTGACGCCAGATGCCGGCCGGGCGCTAGAGGAGCAGGGCTTCGACCTGTCGCCGGACGGGACCGTGGTGGTCACGGGCTGGCAGCTGACCGAAGAGGGCGGCCACTTCCGCGCGGAGGTCGTCGTCATCGACGCGACCACCGGGCAACGGCGGACGCTGCTCAGCGAGCCCGGCGTGGACTTCGCCAGGCCCTCTATCTCGCCCGACGGCGAACTGGTGATCGCGGCCCGCCACGAGCACGACAACTACGATCGCCCGGGCGACGCGACGCTGGTACTTGCCGGCCTGCCGGTCGCCGGGGTGCCGACTGCCTACCGTGATCTCCTAGCGGGCTTCGACCGTCAGCCGCTCCAGGTGGCCTGGGCGCCAGACTCGCGCTGGGTCTACTTCACAGCCGACGATGACGGCCGCTGCCCGGTATTCCGCGTGGGACTGGACGGCGGCGAGCCGACCCGGGTGACTGCGGACGACGGGGCGTACACCGACCTGGGTCCCGCTCCGGACGGCAGTTGCCTCTACGCCCTGCGTTCCGCGATAGATGCGCCGCCCGCCCCGGTCAAGATCCCGCTCAGCGCCCTGCCCGCCATTCCCGAACCGCTGCCGACGCCAGGCGCGGAGGTGACCCTCCCGGGCAGCCTGACCGAGGTCGCGACGACAGTGGCCGACGGTACGAGGATCAGGGGCTGGCTTGTCCTGCCGGAGGGCGCCAGCGCCGCAAGCCCGGCGCCGCTGCTGCTGTGGGTGCACGGCGGCCCGATGTCGAGCTGGAACTCCTGGTCGTGGCGGTGGAACCCGTGGTTGATGGCGGCGCGGGGATACGCGGTCCTGCTGCCCGATCCGGCGCTGTCCACCGGCTACGGGCAGCACATGATCGTCCGCGGCTGGGACCACTGGGGCGGCAATCCCTACACCGATGTGATGGCTATCACCGACGCTGTCGTCGAGCGGCCGGACATCGACGGTGAGCGGACCGCGATGATGGGCGGCTCCTATGGCGGTTACATGGCCAACTGGATCGCCGGGCATACCGACAGATTCGCGGCGATCGTGAGCCATGCCGGGCTGTGGGCGCTTGACCAGATGTTTGGCACCACGGACGGGCCGCCGTACTGGCGCCGGCACTTCGGCGACCCGGCGACGCACCCGGAGCGTTACGAGCTCAGCTCGCCGCACCTGCACGCGGACAAGATCGTCACGCCCATGCTGATCATCCATGGCGATAAGGACTACCGGGTGCCCGTCGGCGAGTCGCTGCGGCTCTGGTGGGATCTCATCTTTCGGTCGGCGCAGGCCAGGTTCCTGTACTTCCCGGACGAGAACCACTGGGTGCTCAAGCCCGCGGACGCCCGGGTCTGGTACGAGACCGTCGTGGCGTTCCTCGCCGAACACGTGCTTGGCGAGGAGTGGCAGCGTCCCGAGCTGCTCTAGCGCAGCCGAACGTCGTTAGCGATCCACGTCGCCGGACGACCGACTTGTCGGCCGCAGGCGCTGGCGCAGCGCGCGCAGCATTGGCAGTTGCAGCCGGTCCTTGTCGCGGCTTGCTACCTCCTTCGACCGGATGATGTCGTCGAGGGACGCAACCAGGAGCGGAATGCCCAACACAGTCACCGAGGTGGCGCCAGCTTCCCATTCGGCGTAGCCGCTTACGCCCGCAGAGTCGAATGCGACGTCCAAGTCCCCGAATCTGGTGACTAGGTTCAAGATCGACATCTGGGAGAGGCTTTCGGCGTCGAGCGTAAATGGAAGCCCTTCGGCTATGCCGTCGACCCGGATCCGCGCGCCAAGCTCTGTGAGCGCTGCCGACAGCCGCGACATGTTGGCGGCATCAGCGGCGGGCACGATATCCACGTCGAAGGTCGGCATCGCAGAGCCCTGCAACACTGCCGCCAGGCCACCGATGAGCACATACCGGACGCTGTTCCGGTGCAGGACTTCAAGCAACTCAGCCGGGTCGAACTCAGTCACCTGGCGTCCCGCAGGGCAGCCCGACCAGCGAGGACGAACCGCACGTAGGCAACAAGCCGTTCCAGCCGCTCATCGGCGTCCAGCGCGAGGGTCGTCTCAAGCAGCGCGACGTCGTGCGGGTCTGGCTCTGGCTCCGCCAGCACGGCGGACAATTCAAGGGAGCACGCCCTGGCGACTGAATCTACGACACTCATTGGCGGGTCGCCCTGCGCCCAGGCAGTGACCTGCTCCTCGGCGACGCCAAGCCGGCTCGCCAGTTCGCCCTCGGACACTCCGGAGCGACGCAGGATCCTTTCAATAGCTGTCCCACCAGTCACGGTCTGATCGTAGTCAGGCACGCAGCTGGAGATATCAGTTCGGCGCGCTTGTGTAACGGCGAGTCGACCGTGGCAGTCGGGCACTGTCAGAGCCCTGATCAGGGCTGGTGCCTGGACAGGTACTCGTCGAGGGCCTCGCGCAGCAGGCTGGCCTCGGGCTTGCCGCGCCGCCTGGCCAGCTTGGCCAGCCGGTGCAACGCCGCACGCGGGTAGTAGCTGCTCTTGAGCACCATGCGCTCCTCGACGTGCAGGCAGACTCGGTTGCCACCGGCCCGCTTGGCCCGGACGAGTGCCGCTTCCGCGGCAGCGATCAGCTCGTCGGCCGTCGCACCGTTTGCGGGTCGGCCTGCGATGCCGATGGACGCGGTGACCCGGTCCGTCAGGCCGGGGGCTGGCTCCGCTGCGGCCACCTCGACCCGGACCTTCTCGAGCGCAAGCAGCGCCTCCTCGATCGCGGTGTCGGGCAACACGGCGGCGAACTCGTCGCCGCGAATGTGCGCGACGCGGCCAGCCGGCCCCACGCCAGCCGCGAGCGCGCGCTCGAAGCCGCTAAGCACGGCATCGCCAGTCTGCTCGCCGTGCCTCTCGTTCAGCCGCTGGAACTCATCGAGGTCGGTCAGCACGACCGCTACTGGCAGGTCGGGATCCAATGTGTCGATCTCAGCACCTAGGTCCGCGATCGTGAGGGCATCCGAGTGATAGCTCATGTCCACAAGTATGTCTGCGCTACATACATATATCAAGCATCCAGATAAAGAACCGCTATCTATGCAGCATCTTCAAGAGCCCGCCGAAGGGCGTGGACAGGCTCTTGGCTCGGGCGGGCGGCGAGGCGCTACGCCGTGCATAGGCCTACGATTGTGCTACGGTTGTAGCATGATCTTTGTGGCTGCCCGAGAACTCCGTAATGACACGGCCGGCGTGCTGCGTCGCGTAGCGGATGGCGAGGAGGTAACCGTGACGGTGCACGGCAAGCCGGTCGCGCAACTCGTTCCGCTGCCGCCGCCAGGGCGCCGGTGGCTGCCTCGCGCCGAGCTCACCCGGCGGCTGCGAACCGCTCAGGCGGATCCGGCACTGCGGGACGATCTAGAGCGGCTGGCTGGCGAGACGACCGACGACCTTCCGCCGATCGAGTAGCCCGCCGTGACGCCAGGTCCCGGGGAGGGCTTCCCGGGGCAGCCCCAACCCGCCGCGGAGCGCGGTCTCCTCGACACCTCTGTGTTCATTGCAAAGGAATCGGGCCGCCCGCTGGACGAAGACCGGCTCCCCGCGGAGTCCGCGATCTGCGTCATAACGGTTGCCGAGTTGCATGCCGGGGTTCTCGCAGCCAAAGACACGGCCACCCGGGCCCGTCGGCTCGCGACACTCGAGTCTGTCTCCGACATCCGCCCGCTCGAGGTAAACGCCCGCGCGGCTCGCATCTGGGCTCAGATGCGAGTTGAACTCGCCGAGTCAGGCCGAAGAGTGAGGGTCAACGACCTGTGGATCGCTGCCGTGGCCGTCGCCAACAACCTCCCCGTCGTGACGCAGGACGACGACTTCGAACCGGTCCGCGGCGTTTCGGGCCTAGAGGTCATCAGGGTCTGACCAGATCCGCCTGGTTCCGACCTACGCTCGCAGCCCTGCTGAGCGATCGCCCGACGTCGGCGGTCGGCCTGCGGACCCAGCAGCCCTGGCGGTCCCCACCCCGCTCGGCGGTGCGGGCCTGTGTCAGGGTGGCAGCATGACGAGGGCCCAGCTGGACAAGAAGCCTGCCGACGTGGCGGCCATGTTCGACCGGGTGGCTGACCGCTACGACCTGCTGAACGACACGCTGTCGCTGGGCATGGACAGGCTCTGGCGCAGGGCCGTCGCCAGGGCGGTGGGCGCCGGGCAAGGCCAGCTCGTGCTAGACCTGGCAGCCGGCACCGGCACCTCGTCGAGGGCGTTCACCACCACCGGCGCGCGGTGCGTGGCCTGCGACTTCTCGCTGGGCATGCTGTCGGCAGGAGCGCGCAGGCCGCACCCGGCTGTCAGGTTCGTCGCAGGTGACGCCCTCGACCTGCCATTCCGGGACCAGGCTTTCGACGCCGTGACGATCTCGTTCGGGCTGCGGAACGTCGCCGACACCGGCCGGGCGCTCACCGAGATGCTGCGGGTCACCAGGCGCGGCGGGCGGCTCGTCATCTGTGAGTTCAGCCACCTGCCGGCCCGCGGGCTGAACAGTGCGTACGAGCAGTACCTGGCCAGGGTGCTGCCGCCGGTCGCCCGGCTGCTGTCGCCTAATGCCGATGCCTACGACTACCTGGCCGAGTCGATCAAGGACTGGCCTGCCCAGAAGCGGCTTGCCGAGACCATCGCGGCCGCCGGGTGGTCCGCTGTGCGCTGGCAGAACCTGTCGCTGGGCGTCGTCGCGGTGCACCAGGCTCGTCGGCCCGGCTAAATCCGTGTTTCAGGCACGGGGCGGGGCGAACGGAGAACTCTCAGCAGGACTAGACTGCAAAACTGAAAGCATTTGTGAAGAGCTTCACAAGCGGATAACGCCGGTAGGCTCACCAAGCTTCACAAGCAAACCAGGCAGGACGGGTCCGTGACCGAGCAAGTACCCCCCGCCGGCACGCCAGACTTGGCCCCTCAGGACCAGAACCTCGCCAGCGAGAGTGCCCGGCAAGCGCCCGCGCGGCGGCAGGCGGCGCGGCGTGCAGACGTACCTGCTGCCCAGGATCGTGCGGCGGCACCTGCTGCCCAGGACGCCGACGTCATCGTCGTGGGGGCGGGGCCGGCTGGCTCGTCCGTTGCCTATTACCTGGCGAGCGCGGGTCTGGACGTCCTGCTGCTCGAGAAGACGCATTTCCCGAGAGAAAAGGTGTGCGGCGACGGCCTGACGCCGCGTGCTGTCAAGGCGCTTACCGCCATGGGCGTACCGCTCGCCGAAAGCGACGGCTGGCTACGGAACAAGGGACTGCGGATCATCGGCGGCGGCGGCCGGATCGAGCTGGACTGGCCCGACATGTCCAGCTACCCGGGTTATGGCCTGGTCCGGGCCAGGACCGACTTCGACCAGATACTGGCCAGGCATGCGGAGAAGGCGGGCGCCAGACTGCTCGAAGGCGTCACCGTTACGACCCCGATCCTGGACGAGGCGACCGGCCGGATCACGGGCGTTAGCGCAAGGGACGGCAGCCAGTTCCGCGCGCCGATGGTGGTGGCGGCCGACGGCAACTCCTCCCGTCTCTCCGTGGCGATGGGCCTGCACAAGCGGGACGACCGGCCGCTGGGCGTAGCGGTCCGCACCTATTACAAGTCGCCACGGCACGACGATGACTACCTCGAGGCCTGGCTCGACCTGTGGGACGGCGACCAGCTGCTGCCGGGCTACGGCTGGATCTTCGGCATGGGCGACGGCACCTCGAACGTTGGCCTCGGACTGCTGAACACCTCGAGCGGGTTCGGCGAGATCGACTACCGCGCCTTCCTGCGCAGGTGGCTCGCCGCGATGCCGGCCGAGTGGGGCTTTACCGAGGAGAACAGGACGGCACCGGTGCGCGGCGCCGCGCTGCCCATGGGCTTCAACCGCACGCCGCACTACACCAGCGGACTGCTGCTGGTCGGCGACGCCGGCGGGATGGTGAACCCGTTCAACGGCGAGGGCATCGCCTACGCGCTGGAGTCCGGCGAGACCGCGGCGAGCGTCATCACCCAGGCGCTGGCCAGGCCGACGGCGGCGAGCCGGGAGCGAGTGCTGGAAACCTACCCGCAGCAACTCAAGGACGCTTATGGTGGTTATTACACCCTTGGGCGTGTATTCGTTGAGTTGATCGGAAAGCCGTCGTTTATGCAGTTTGCGACGAAACACGGGGTTAAGCGCCCCTGGGTGATGCGCTTCACCATGAAATTGCTTGGCAACCTGACCGAGACGCACCACGGGGATGCCGTGGACCGACTGCTCAACGCGGTGTCTAAGATGACGCCGGCGGCGTAGCCGGACAGTAGCCCGCAAAAGGGGGTGACAGGGCGATGAGCCTGTACGTGCCGATAGCACTGCTAGCCGGACTCTCGGCCGTGTTCGCCATATTCTCGCTCGTCATGGGCGCGGTGACCGGGCCCAAGCGGTGGAACAAGGCAAAGCTCGAGTCCTACGAGTGCGGCATCGAGCCGACCAAGCAGCCGCGCGGAATCAGGTTCCCTGTCAAGTACTACCTGACGGCGATGCTGTTCATCATTTTCGACATCGAGATCATCTTCCTTTACCCGTGGGCCGTCTACTTCGACAAGCTCGGCGTCTTCGGGCTGGTGGAGATGGTCACGTTCATAGTCACCGTGCTCGTCGCTTACGCCTACGTGTGGCGCCGCGGTGGGCTGGACTGGGACTAACGGACGACTGGCCACGGGCTGAACAGGGACTAAGGACATGGGAGTCGAGGAGAAGCTGCCGTCCGGGCTACTGCTAACGACGGTCGAGAAGCTAGCCGGGTACGCACGCAAAAGCTCTGTGTGGCCGGCCACGTTCGGGCTCGCGTGCTGCGCGATGGAACTGATGGCCACCGGCGGGCCACGGCACGACATGGCCAGGTTCGGCATGGAGAAGACCGGATCGACGCCGCGGCAGGCCGACCTGATGATCGTGGCAGGCCGGGTCAGCCAGAAGATGGCCCCGGTGCTGCGGCAGATCTACGACCAGATGGCCAACCCCAAGTGGGTCATCTCGATGGGCGTCTGCGCCTCCAGCGGCGGCATGTTCAACAACTACGCGATCGTGCAGGGCGTCGATCACATCGTGCCTGTCGACATCTACCTGCCAGGATGCCCGCCGCGGCCGGAGATGCTGCTGGACGCGATCGTCAAGCTGCACGACAAGATCCAGAACATGAAGCTCGGCGTGAACAGGGAAAAAGAGGTCACCGAGCTCGAGGAAGCCAGGCTGAAGAGGCTGCCGCTGATCTCCGGGAGCCTGCAGTGACCGGTCAAGACGAGTCGGCCCAGCCAGCGCAGCCGGATCCGGCCGCCGTCGCGGGCCGGGAGCGGCTGGCCGAGCCGGTGGAGCGTACCGGCTTGTTCGGCGTGACCACGACCGGCGACACCTCCGGCTACGGCGGTCTTCAGGTACGCAGGGCGCCCCGGGTATCCACCCCGCGGCCGTACGGCGGCTATTTCGACGAGATCGCCGACCTGCTGACGGCGTCGCTGGCCCGATCGGGCGGCAGCTTCCCCGAGGCTGTCGAGGACGTCGTGGTGTCCAACGGCGAGCTGACCCTCTACGTGCGCCGGGAGCACCTGCCGCTGGTAGCCGCCCGGCTGCGAGACGACCCCAGCCTCAAATTCGAGCTATGCCTGGGCGTCTCCGGCGTGCACTACCTCGCAGACACCGGACAGGAGCTGCACGCGGTTTACCACCTGCTATCGATCACCCACAACCGGCGGGTCAGGCTCGAGGTGACGGCTCCCGACGCCGACCCGCACGTGCCCTCGCTGACCGGCATATACCCGACCTGCGACTGGCACGAGCGGGAGACCTGGGACTTCTTCGGCCTCATCTTTGACGGTCACGCCGCGCTGACCAGGATCGAGATGCCCGACGACTGGCGCGGCCACCCGCAGCGGAAGGATTACCCGCTGGGCGGCATCCCGGTCGAGTACCGCGGCGCGACCATACCGCCGCCGGACGAGCGGAGGGCCTACGAGTGACCGAGCAGCACAGCGCGACGGCGACCGCGGACAGCAACGCGACAAGCGACAGCAACGCGACAAGCGACAGCAACGCGACGACGGACGAGGCGTACGACCCCTACAGCGCGGGTGAGGGCGATGAAGGCCGGGTCTACTACGTCGGCGGCGAGGACTGGGACGACATCGTCACGGCCGCGGCCAGCGGCGACGACACGCCCGGCGACGAGCGCATGGTCGTCAACATGGGCCCGCAGCACCCGTCCACGCACGGCGTGCTCCGCCTGGTGCTGACCCTGGACGGCGAGTCCGTCGTCGAGGTACGGCCGGTGATCGGCTACCTGCACACCGGCATCGAGAAGAACATGGAGTTCCGCACCTGGACTCAGGGCACCACGTTCTGCACCCGGATGGACTACCTGGCGCCGCTGTTCAACGAAGCCGCCTACTGCCTGGCAGTGGAGAAGCTGCTCGGCGTCGAGGCGGAGATACCAGAAC
>JASHTT010000299.1 GCA_030040415.1 Streptosporangiaceae bacterium
CGCCTGCACGTCGGCCTCGCAGCCGGAGGCCCAGGACGAGGTCGCGACCTTGGCGTTGTCCTCCTGGACGATCGCGTTGAACTCGTCGATCAGGCCGTAGTCCGTGTTCGGGGCCTCGTACACCTCGATGTTCGCCCCCGGCGCGACGGCCGAGACATCGTCGATGTCCAGCTCGGACTCGCCCGAGCCGTAACCGACCTGCTGTCCCCCGTCGACCGGCACCGTGGTGAGGCGCTTGAGCATCGCCGAAGCCTTGCTGGCGCCGAAGTAGCACGTGTCGAAGGTTCGGATGTCGTTGCGGTTGAACGGCTCGAGCTCGTACACCGCGATGGTCTGCCCGGCGCCGTCCTCGCCCGCGTCGTAGAGCCCGTCGACGCCGTAGGAGTAGGCGATCTGCTGGTCGGTCAGCCCGCCATAGGCGGCGGCGTCCGCGCGGGCCGCCGCACACGCCTTCGGCCCGACGGGAGTAGCCGGCGACTTGACGGCGGGCTCGGTGCCCGCGCCACGCCGGCCTTGCAGCGGCTCGGCTATCGGCCGCAAGGTCGTGCTGAGCCCGAGTACGGTCTGCACGGCCGGG
Source organism: Streptosporangiaceae bacterium (assembly GCA_030040415.1). Lineage (GTDB taxonomy): Bacteria > Actinomycetota > Actinomycetes > Streptosporangiales > Streptosporangiaceae > JAJYUU01. The sequence goes on from JASHTT010000299.1 coordinate 578, forward strand.
GCGATGCTCGCGGGCAGCGCGACAGCAGTGGTCGGCGCGTAGGCCACAGCGCCGTCGGCCAGCCGGTAGCTCTCGAGCCGGGTCCCGAACGCCGCCTCGGCGTCGGCGGCTGTGGCGCTGAAGCTGACGAGCAGGCCGTTGCCGGAGACACCGGTGACGCGGACGCCGTCGGCTCGCAAATGGCTTTCCACGGCGGCGATGGTCGATGACTCCGGCCCGAACCGGGCGGTGAACTGCCCGGCCCGCAGGTAGTGCTCGTAGAGCGGCGAGTGCGGAGTCGTCACCGCAGCCGCGTACGCCGCCAGTGCCGCGGTGTCACGCGGCTTGAGCGCGACGGCCCCCTGAAGCACAGTCGAGCCCGGCAGGCCGCCCATCGGTCGTGAACCAGCCGGCGTGGCCGGACGCGTGAACACCTGCGACCAGCTGGCAGACGCACGCAGCGGTGCGGCAGTCGCTGTCGCGGTCACGGCGAAGGACAGCACGATCAGCGAGGCCGCCGTGACGGGCACGAAGCGCCGGAGCCCAGCGCGCGTTGCGGAACGGTGCATGGCGCAACCTCCTGCCGCGGCCCGCGCGGGACCCCCCTGGGCTCCCAGCCAAGCACGAACCGGAAATTCATCCGCGCGGCCGCAGCCAGCCCGGAGGATCTATCGAAGCATTCCGCCGCTAGTTACGGAAGTGGCTGCCGGAATGGATTACTGCCATTTGTGCCAACCGGGACGCCAGGACTACCCCGTCCCTGACGCCGCCGCGAGGCGCAGTACGTAGCGGGCTGCCCAGCGCACTTCACGATCCTCGTCCTGCGCCGCTGCTGCCTGGAGCGCTCGGCGTACCTCAAGCGAGTCGCCGGCGCGCCGCAGTGCCAGCGCTGACCCGGACCGGACGCGCGGGTCCGGGTCATACTCCAGCCGGTTCAGCAGGGCGGCGACCGCGTCGTGATCGGCTGGCAGCTTCTCGCCGAGCTCCGCGGCCGCGCCGTGCCGGATCATCGGGCGCGGGTCGGCCAGGTCCGCGAACAGGTCGTCACGCCGCCCGGTGCGATGAACAGGCCAGGTTAGCGGCCCTAGGTCCGGCTCCGTTGCACCGCGAGCTGCGGGTGTCGGTTCGGCCGGGAACGCCCGTTCCCACCGGACGGCCAGATCTGGCGGATACCCAGGCGAATCAAGCGCCGCAAGCATCGCCGGCCAGCCGTACTTCCGGAAGCCATCGAGCAGGTCGGCTGCGACTGGCTCTACCGGGCTGCCCGCTTGCACCGTCCACCGCGAGCGGTGTCCCGGGATGAGAGCGTGCAGCTGGTTTTGCCAGTAGACAGACTTCGTCGGCTCATGCGATGCGCCGAGGTGCACCCAGAAGTCGACCTCCTCCCTCGTGCTGTGCCTGGACTTCTGGGTGACGAACCACGCGGTGTAGTCGCCCGCGGTGTACTCGAAGCCTCTCGACAGCGAGCCGCTCATGCCCTGGTCGCGCAGTGCGGGAGCGACGAGGTCGCGCATCATGCGTTTGAAGCCGGACTGAGCGGTCTCGGCCGGTGGCGTCGACCGCGACGCTGACCCTCCGGCGGATGCGTGCCTGGATCGCTTGCCTGCCGGGCCCGCGTGGTCGGGTCCAGGGCTCTCACCCTGCCTGCCGGCAGCCGACGGCCGGGACGGCGCACTGGCGGGACTGAGCGGAACCACCGGCAGCTGGCAGACCGGGCCGTCGGGTAGCGGCGCGAGCCTTGTCCACCACGCGGGCGGGACAACGTCCAGGCGCAGCCCGGTGAGCCGCTCCAGCGCGTCGCGTTCCTGCGCTGTCGCCCGCGTCACGATCCCGAGCGGGCCGCCCCGGTCGAGGAACCACAAGCGCGCCCCGTCGGCCGGCAACATCTCGTTGAGGCCGGTAAGCAGCGCAGCGCTGAGGTACGGCGCGGCCGACGGGATCCTGAACCGCTGCTTGCGGCTGCGCAGCTTGAAGGACAAGAGCAGGTCAGGCGAGCTGGTCGACCAGTCCTCCTCGACCGGCCAGCCAAGATTCATCCCCTTCCCGAGGATGTGGCTGACGCCCTCCAGCGTCGCCGGGTATATCTCATCCCCAGGACGGATGCCGGCATCGACGTCCTCAGACCAGGTTCGGTCCGCGTCAAGCAGCAGCAGCCGCCAGCTTGCCTCCACGGGATCGTCGGGCAGGTCACCACCCTCCGATCGCCGCCACGCGGCCTGCGCTGCACGTGCCAGGCCGGCCGGGCTCAGCTTCGGCGAAGCGAACCATCCTGCCTCCCGGAGTGCTTCGGCGACCTCCACCAGCGCAGCGGACGCGGGCGGGTCCGCCGCCTCCGGACGCGAAACCGACAGCCGGGCAGACACCCGGCTGTCCTGCGCTCCCGGAAATGCCTCCCAGTACTCCGGATCCGGGCCCCGGTTCACGATCCGGTCGTAGCACCGCTGAAGCGCCTGGCCATACCAGCGCCGCAGCTCATGCCCGCGAGTGCCGTGCGGATAGGCGCGCGTCTGGACCAGGAACTCGAATACGCGCTTGATCATGTCGAAGGGCGGGTCAGTGTCGACCGAGACGAGGAAGGTAAGGGCGCCCGGAATGTAGAACGGCCGCCAGGTCAACCCGGGCAT
>JASHTT010000300.1 GCA_030040415.1 Streptosporangiaceae bacterium
TGCTGCGCGGACCGTGCCGAAGTCTCCTTCGCCTCTTCGGCCGCCTCATTCGGCGCTGCCGACGCGGTGTCGGTCGGGCCCGCGGGCTCGGTCTCGGTCTCGGCCTCGGCCTGCGTCGGCGCGGTGCTGCGTGCACTGGCCCTGCTGGTCCGGCCTGCCTTGGCTGCCGCTATCGCGTCGCTCTTCCGCTTGTGCGGTCCGATAACCATGATCATGTTGCGACCGTCCTGCTTCGGCGACGACTCGACGAAGCCGAGCTCCTCAATGTCGCCTGCCAGCCGCTGGAGCAGCTTGTACCCGAGCTCGGGCCTGGACTGCTCGCGTCCGCGGAACATGATCGTTACCTTGACCTTGTCGCCTTGCTTGAGGAAGCGCTCGACGTGGCCCTTCTTGGTGCCGTAGTCATGTGGGTCGATCTTGGGCCGAAGCTTGATCTCCTTGATGACTGTCTGCGCCTGGTTCTTGCGCGACTCCCTGGCCTTGAGCGCTGACTCGTACTTGAACTTGCCGTAGTCCATCAGCCTGCAGACAGGGGGCCGGGCCATGGGCGCAACCTCGACCAAGTCGAGATCTGCCTCCTGGGCCAGCCTGAGCGCATCGTTGATGGCAACGATCCCAACTTGCTCGCCGGATGGGCCGACGAGGCGTACCTCTGGTACTCGGATGCGCTCGTTTATGCGAGGTTCGGTGCTGATGTGACCTCCTGTGTCACTGTGCTCCTGCACCGGGGCGTTCCCGGCGCTGGCCTGCGGAACTAAGAAAGCCCCGCAGCTATTGTGCTCGCGGGGCCACCATCAAGGCTCACGCCATCGGCAGCCGCCGACGGCGAACGCCCGGCCTCGTCCGCCGACCCGCAGGCCGACCGACTGCCAGCCAGCCTTGTTGTCTTGGCTTGCCGGCGAATGACCCGCCGGCACCGGGAGCTGGTAGCCCCGCCGGCAAGGTGGGAGGCGGCCGAGGTGGTCCTCCGCTTGCACGCCCGGCGGCAAACCGCCGAGCCTTGTCGTCTCGTAAGGGTAACTCATTCCGGCCCCGGTCGGTATTCCCCGTAGCCGGACCCCACGCGACTTACATAACGCTCCGGCTGCCGCAGATAATCCGGCCGCTGAGCCGCCGCCTGCCCGCCGGGCAAGCTCAGCCTGTCCGGCCGCCCGCATGGCCGCGATCGGCGCGTGCCGCCCGGTCATGAGCTCGACCTGCTCGGCGGCCTGGTGCAGGAGTAGCTCGAAGCCCGGCACGGCGGTCGATCCAGCCAGCTCGGCCGCGACCGCGAGCCTGGTGGGCCACGGCTGGTAGACGACATCAAGGACCACGTCAGCGACGAGTTCGCCAGCCGCGATCTGGCGGGCCTGGCCATCCGCCGCCCCGGCGGGGACCGTCGAGATCAGCAGCCGCCACGGGTTCGATGCCAGGTCGGCGCCAAGTCTGGCTAGCCGTACCCGGACGCCGAGCCGGCCAGCGACCTCGAGCAGCGGATGAGCGCGGGACTCGTCCCGGACGGCCACCACCGCGCCAGCCGAGCCCATCGCCTGGACGGCGGCCAGCGCCGAGCACGCGGTCGCGCCGCCGCCGAGGATCAGCACGGCATCGTTCGGTGCCAGGCTCTCGCTTGCCGCCTCGCGCAGCGCTGTGACCATGCCAGGCACGTCCGTGTTGTATCCCTGCCGGGTGCCATCGGCGGCGAACACCACCGTGTTCGCCGCGCCGACCTGGCGGGCCAGCGGGTCTGCCGCAGCCAGCAGCGGCAGCACCGCGCGCTTGAGCGGCATGGTCAGCGACAGCCCAGCCCACTCAGGTCCGAGCGAGTCAAGCAAGCCCGGCAGCGCCGGCTCGTCGCACTCGAGGGCCTCGTACGACCAGCTGGTGAGGCCCAGCTCACGGTATGCGGCGCGGTGCAGCACCGGGGACAGTGAGTGAGCGATCGGCGAGCCCAGGACGGCCGCCTTGCGCGCGGCCACCGGGCTCACACGCCGTTCTTTTGCGCTTCAGCGCTCCACTGGTCGAACTGCGTCTGGCTGTTGGTGAACATCGTGAGGCCCTTCTTGTTCACCGTGACGAAGTAGGTCCAGTCACCCTGCGCCGGGTGCAGCACAGCCTCGATCGCAGCGGCGTCGGGCGAGTCAATGGGGCCCGGCGGCAAGCCCGGGTGGATGAAGGTGTTATAGGGCGAATTGAACTGCAGGTCGCTCGACGTCAGGTTGTAGGTGTACTTGTCGAGCGCGTACGCAACCGTGCTGTCCAGTTGCAGGTCGGACGTGATCCCGTCGAGGTTGTTCAGCCGGTTGTCGATCACCCGGGCGACCTTCGCGTAGTACTGCGGGCTCACCTCGGCCTCCAGCAGGCTGGCCGCAGTGATCACCTGAGCCTCGCTGAACTGGGCCGTCTGCGCCCCTGCCGCCAGGTGCAGCAACACTGCTTCCTTGTTGAACTGATTCACCGCCAGCTGCAGGATCTTTAGCGCGCTGGTCGATCCGGGCACGATGTCGTAAGTGTCCGGGAAGAGGTAGCCCTCCGGGTTGCCATGCGCATACGAGGGCAGCCCGAGCGCCGACGTGTCCTTGATGGCCGCCTGGAACTTGCTGAGCGGGATGCCGCTCTCCTTGGCCAGCATCGGCAGGATCCTGGAGTACCGCAGGCCATCCAGGATCGTGACCGTGGAGTCGACCGCGTTCTTGGGGTTGGTCAGCGCCGCCCAGGCCTGCGCGTTGCCCATGTGCAGGCGCAGCCTGAACTGGCCGGGCTGCAGGCCAGTCCTGTTCGCCACGTACGAAGCGAACGAGTCCACCGAGCCCACGACGCCTTTATTGACAAGCTCTTGCGCGATCGAGTCGCCGGTGGCCCCGGACGCGACGACGACGTCAACGTGGCCATAGCCGGGTCCGGAGAAGCTCGCGTGCCGCGACTCGTACAGGCTGTAGTAGTGGTAGCCCACGCCGCCGATGGCGGCGATGATCGCTATCACGACGGCGAGCGCGATCAGCCCTGGCGGTATTCCCCGCCGACGGCGCCGCGGCTCGTCATCCCCACCGAAGCCACTGAAGAACTCGCTGTGCCGGTCGTCGTCTGCCCCGCCACGACGGCTGTCCCTGCTGCGGGTTTGGCCACTCCTGCTGCCTGTTCCCCGCGCATCGGTGCCGCGGCCGTCGCCGCCACGGGCATCCTGGCCGCGCGCCGGCTTCCGGTCCGCGCGGCTGCCAGGCTCTTCCTGATCGTAGGCCTGGCGGCCGCGTCGTGACCGCCGCGGCTGCTCGTCTTCCTGCCAGGCAGGCTCGTCGGCTGCCGGGTACCCGCCCTGGTACTGGGCGTATCCGGCACTCTCGTAACCGGCACTCTCGCGACCGGCACCCGAGTAATCCGCACCGTCGTAGCCGGCATTGTCGTAGCCGGCATTGTCGTAGCCAGCACTGTCGTAGCCAGCACTGTCGTAACCGGCCCTGTCGTGGCCAGCACTGTCGTAACCGGCCCTGTCATAACCGGCACTGGCACTGTCATAACCGGCACTGGCACTGTCGTAGCCGGCAGCCCCGTCGTTGTCCTGCCCACGGTAGCCCTGGCTGTCGTACTCCTGACCGCCGTACTGCTGGCCGCCGTAGTCCTGACCCCGGTAGCCGTCCTGACCTGTGTAGCCGTCCTGACCTGCGTAGCCGTCCTGGCCTGGGTAGCCGGCGCCGTACCGGTCCCGGGCGTCGTAGCCGCCATCGCGGTGGTAGCCCTGGTCGGCCTGCCGGTCGGAATAGCCGGCGTAGTCCTGCTGACTGCGGCCGCTGTCACCCGGATAGCCGCCCTGCCCGTACTGGCCGGCGCCGTAGCCGTCGTCGGAATAGCCGCGCGAACCGGACTGGTCGTAGGACCCGCCGTAGTCGGACCGGCCGTAGCCGCTGGGAACGGCGCCATTCGGGTCAGTCTGCCCATAGGAGTCGGGCTGGCCGTAGCCTTCGGGCTGGCCGTAGCCCTCGGGCTGGCCGTAGCCCTCGGGCTGGCTGTGACCGTAAGCATCGGGCTGGCCGTACTGCTGCTGGGACGCGTACGGATCAGACGCGTCGTAACCAGACGAATCGGCGTAGCCGCCCGCCTCTCGGTAGGACTCGGGCCCGCCGCGGCCATAGGGCTCCTGGCCATCGGGCCAGCTATCGTCCTGCCGACGATGGCCACCGGACGAGCGCCGCCGGGTCCGGGGCTCGGGCCAGTCCTGGTAACCGTCCCGGCTCATTTCCTCGCCTCTCCTGCCGGCACAAGCTGACCAGCCGGCTCGCCGGTCGAACGTTCCGCGTCCAGTGCGCCTTGCAGCAAGACCGCCGCAGCCGCCTTGTCCACGCTGCCCCGCCGGGCTCGCGAGTCCTGGCCACCTCGCTGCAGCGCCGCGTGCGCCAGCACCGTGGTGAACCGCTCGTCGACGAGTCGCACCGGCAGAGGAGCGACGTGCTCGGCCAGCGCTGCGGCAAAGGCACGGCCTTCCGCCGCGGCCTTGCCCTCACGCCCGGCCAGGCCCACCGCCAGTCCGACGATGACCTCGACGGCGTCGTTGTCCGCGGCCAGCCTCGCCACTTCTGCGACCGCTGCGGGCCCCCGCCGCACGGTGTCCAGCGGTGAGGCAAGGGTACCGCCCGGATCGCACCTGGCGACCCCGATCCGTACCGAGCCCACGTCTACGCCGAGCCGCACGCCGCGCCGCACGACCTCACTCCGCGCGTAGCCGCCAAATCGGGGAAAGGTCCGGCCGCCCGGATAATGACCTGAGGGCCGACCCGCAGAACACCGGGTAGACGTCTCGGCCAGGACACGGTTGGGCGGCAACACGGCTTCACCCTACGGCACCGCCACCCATTATGTCCCCAATTAGCACACGAACCGCGCTAAACGCCCCGGTCACGGCTTCGTCGGCATGATCACCGAGCGGCGCGCCGCCGCCCTGGGCCACGTCGTCCTTGCCGCCGCCGCGGCCACCGAGGGCACCCGCGGCCGCCAGCACCAGGGCCCCCGCGCGCAGGCCGTCCGCCCGGCCGGCGTCGTTCACGGCGACCACGACGGTAGGCCGGCC
>JASHTT010000301.1 GCA_030040415.1 Streptosporangiaceae bacterium
CAGGGGATCGATGCCGCGCTGGGCCGCCTGGCGGACGGCAGCTACGGTACGTGCACCGTGTGCGGCCGGCCCATCGCGGCGCAGCGCCTCGCAGTCAGGCCCGCGGCGAGCACCTGCATCAGCTGCGCAGGGCGGCGCTAGCTTTTGCCCTTGCCGTCGTCAGGCGCATCGCCTGGCCGGCCGGGCGCTCGGCCGCCAGGGCCGATCCTGCCCGGCTGCCAGCTGATGCCGAGAGTGCCCTGGGCGGCCGAGGTACCCGCCTTGCCGCCGCCCTTGCCGCGCAGCACCCAGGCGAACCCCACGGCGATGCAGGCCCCGGCGACCGGGCCGACCAGGTAGGCCCACCAGGCCGTCCAGTCTCCGAGGACGAGGGCCGGCCCGAGCGAGCGGGCCGGGTTCATGGACGCGCCGCTTACCGGACCGCCGAACAACCCGGCCAGCGCTATGTAGCTGCCGACGCCGATCGCGGCCAGCGGGCCTACTTGCTGTGCCCCGGATGCCGTGCCGAGAACCACGCTCACCAGGCCGGTCGTCAGCAACAACTCCCACAGCATGGCCGTCGTCGTGGAAATCCCCGGTCCAGGCAGGGTGAGCCCAGCGCTGCCGTGCCTGCCGACCAGCCCCTCGAGCAGCAGCGTGGCGAGGACGGCGCCGGCGAACTGGGCCAGCACGTAGAGGGGCACGCGCTTCCACGGGAAGTCGCCGCGCAGCGCGAATCCAAAGCTGACGGCGGGATTGAGGTGCGCGCCTGACACCGCGCCCATGAACAAGATGATCGCCATTACCATCAGCGCCGGAGCGACCGCCCTGGCCGCAGCCGGCACGGCTTGCCCGCCGAACCGCGCGTTGACCATGCCGCCGCCGACCGCCACGGTCACCAGGAGGAACGTGCCTAGCAGTTCGCTGAACAACCGGCGCCACTCGTAGCTCTCGTTCCAGAAGTCGAACTGCCTGGCAGCTGCGTTCGGCAGGCCGAAGGACCGCAAGGTCACATCGACGTGCTCCGGGAGCTGGGACATCCTCGCAGGCTAGCGCGTGTCCGCCGTGGCGTCCTCCGGCTCCCCGACCCATGCCGAGAACACCGGCATCCCGTGCCACGGCCCCGCGCCGTCCGGAGCCCTTGTCAGTGCGACTACGGCATAAGGATGGCCGAACCGCAGTTCCGCTACTCGCCGGGTACGGGACGGCATCATCGCCAGCTGAACCGCGAGCGCGGTGACGGCCGCGGCCTCGAAGCCGGTGCGCGAGTACCGTGCCATCGCGGACTGCCTCGCCTGCCACGGATCGGGGCCGGGAGCCAGCGCGTTCTTAGCTGCCGCGAAGCCCAGCGCCGGGTCGTCGAGCTCGTGCTTGGACATGGCCGACCACGCGGGCAGGACTGCGGTGCAGCCGTCCGGCCGCGTCGACCGTTCCTCGCGTACCAGCCACAGCGGTCCCTCGCCAAGCTCCAGCTCCGCGGGGCTCCGCTCGGGCACCTGTTCGCCGCTAACGCACGCGCTGCCGATGCTGTGCGCGGCGGCCAGAACCCGGCCGGCTGGTACCTCTGGCTGGGCGATAACCGAGACGACCGCCAGGCCGTCTGCGGCGGTGCCGACGTGCACCGCCAGATCGCCGGCATCCGGCGTGACCGCTATGAACTGGCGATGGCCACGGCCGCCGTCCTTGCCCGGCGTGACGAGCACCTTGCTGAGGCTGGCGGCCCACGGGCTCTGCTCGCCGAGCCACGCTGCCGGAGCCAAGTCGAATGGCGTCTCCCAGGAAACCTTCGTGGCGAGTGCCGTTGCCAGCACTAGGTACAGGTCGGGAGCCCAGTTGACCGGGAACTTGTCGATCAGGCCGAACGTGTGCTCTTCAGCCCACGCGTCAAGCCCCGCCTGGTCCGGCAGCGCGCCCGTGCTGACCTGCGCAGGCAGGCTGGCCTGCCACCGCTTGAAGTCCTCCCCGAGCGGCGCTCCTGCGCCGGTCCAGACCGCCGCCGCGCTGGCCACCAGCGGATGGGGGCTAGCCAGCAGGCCGGCGGCCGCACTCGCCGCGGTGTCTATGTCGCAGCCGAGGACCTCGATCAGCACATCCCGGTCGGCGCCGGCGCTAGCCGGCCCGGTCAGCGCCAGCAACAGCCAGGCCGCGAACGGCGATGCCACGTGGTGACGCGTTCCTATGTAAGCGTGCAACCGGGCGGCGTACCGCGCCACGCAGTCGGCGATCACATTGGTCCCGCCCACCGGACTTCCCGTGCGCTAGGCCGGCGGGCTCAGGGGTATCGCCTCGTCCTGCGTGACCTTGCGGCGCGCGCCAAGCATCGTGAAGCTCACGACGCCCGCTGCGAACACCACCATCGCGGACAGGAAGAGGGCTGCGTGCAGGCCGGTGTAGAAGGCGCTGTAGGCCGCGCCGGTGACCTCCTTCACGTACTTGGCGTTCGCCTGCGCCGCGGGCGAGTGCAGCAGCGAGCCGTACACGCCGGTCTCCAGCAGCCTGATTACGAGCTGCCGGTCTACCGCGGGCACGCCGATGCGGATCAGCTTGGCGTTCAGGTCAACCACCAGCCGCGAGCTGACCAGGGCGCCAAGCACGGCCACGCCGGTGACCGCGCCGATCTCCCTGCTGGTGTTCACCGCGGAGGCGGCCATGCCGGACCGCTCGGCTGGCACCGCGGTCAGCCCCGACGAGGTCGCGGGCACCACGGTGCTGCCGACGCCGATGCCAGCCAGCGACAGTGACGCCGCGAGCGGGAAGTACGCCGGGTGCGAGTTCAGCGTGAGCGAGGTGAGCAGCAGCCCGGCGCCGAACAGCAGGCAGCCGATCAGGATCGACCACTGCGGGCCGACCGCCGT
>JASHTT010000302.1 GCA_030040415.1 Streptosporangiaceae bacterium
GTCCGGCAACTGCACGCAGCACCAGCGCGACGTCGCCGTGGCGATCAAGAACGCCCGCGAGATGGCGCTGCTGCCCTACACGAGCACGGCTCGCTGAGGCCGGGGAGGTTACGGACGCCATGAGCGGCAAGCCGATGAAGCTCATCCTCACCCAGGAGGTCTCCGGCCTGGGCGCGCCCGGCGACGTGGTCGAGGTAAAGGCCGGCTACGGCCGGAACTACCTCGTACCTCGCAGCCTGGCGATGCCGTGGACCCGCGGCTCGGAACAGCAGATAGAGATGATCAAGCGCGCCAGGTCGGCACGGGAGATCCGCAGCCTCGACGACGCGAGGGACGCAGCAGGCCGCCTGGCCGGCCTGAAGGTGCGACTGCAGAAAAGGGCTGGTGGCGGTGGGCGGCTGTTCGGCTCGATCTCGACCGCGGATATCGCCGCGGCAGTCCGCGACGCCGGTGGCCCCGAGTTGGACCGCCGGAAGATCGAGATCACGAACCCGATCAAGACCGTCGGTGCGCACCGGGTAGCAGTCCGGCTGCATCCAGAGGTCAGCGCCACTATCGAGGTCGAGGTCACCGGGGCCTGACGCGCTGTCGCGCTCAGGGATTGGCCGTGCGCGCACGCCGTGCGTCCGGGCGCTAGCCCTCGGAATGCCCGTTCCCCGAATTATCGGAGTACCGGGCGGTCCTGCTGGCGACCTCGGGATCCGCCGCAGCGATGATGGCCCACGCGGTCGCTAACTGGTCGGCAATCTGCGGGTCGTCGTCGTCGTGCGCGGTGGTCGCCGTCAGGTCCGCGAGGATCTTGCCGAGCCGGTTTGCCAGGTCACCGGACGGCCGTATCGAACACATGCTCGAACTGTAGCGCGCGCGGGTCGGTGTCGCGGCCGGGATCAGCAGAATCGTTTGCCTGCAAGGCACTGTACGCAGCCTTCCACCCTCACGTTGGACGTCAACTTTCCGGTGTGGATAACTCCGCCGACCTGAGCACTTTCACGCAGGCCGGAAAAATCTTTCCTGCACAGGCGGTGTACAACATTTCCGCAGGCAGGAGCCATTGCGGGCGAAGCGCACACAACGCTCTCCACAGACGTGTCCCCAATCAGCGCACAAGGTCATCGGCGTGTCTGCACAGCCTGTCCACAGACCTGTGCACAGCATGATTCGACGGTTGCGCCGACTCGCTGAAGACTGTCGGAGGCGTTCGATAGAACAGGCGTGGATTCGCGTGCTGGCCGTTACCTGGAATGGCTGGAGTGGCGGGCGTGGCCTAGGGGAGGTGCTGCGGTGAGCGTCGCGGAGATGGTGCCGCGAGGCGGCGACTTCGAGCGGACACCACCGCACGACCTCGCCGCCGAACAGTGCGTCCTGGGCGGGATGATGCTGTCCAAAGACGCGATCTCCGACGTCTTCGAGGTCATTAAGCCGCACGACTACTACCGTCCAGCGCATCAGGTCGTGCACGAGGTCATTCTTGACTTGTACGCGCGCGGCGAGCCGGCCGACGCCGTGACCGTGGCGGCGGAGCTGACCCGGCGCGGCGACATCAGCAAGGTAGGCGGCGCGCCGTACCTGCACACGCTGATCGCCTCGGTGCCCACGGCGGCGAACGCGGGCTACTACGCGCGGATCGTCAGGGAGCAGGCCATCTTGCGCCGGCTGGTCGAGGTCGGCACCCGGATCGTCCAGCTCGGGTACGCCGGTGACGGCGACGCGGACGAGCTCGTCGATCGCGCCGAAGCGGAGATATTCGGCGTCACGGACCGCAGGATCAGCGAGGACTTCCTGCCGCTGGCCGACATCATGCCGGGCGCACTGGACGAGATAGAGGCGATCGGCAGTCGCGGCGGCACGCTGGCGGGCGTGCCGACAGGCTTCGCCGACCTGGATGCGCTGACCAACGGGCTGCATGCCGGCCAGATGGTCGTGATCGCGGCCAGGCCAGCCATGGGAAAGGCCCTGGATCTGGATACGCGGCTGCCGACGCCGGATGGCTGGACGACGATGGCCGAGGTAGCGGTGGGCGACCAGTTGCTCGGGGCGGACGGCCGTCCGGTCACGGTTCTCGCCGCATCCGAGGTCATGACGGACCGGCCGTGTTACGAGGTGAAGTTCTCCACCGGTGACGTGATCGTGGCAGACGCTGAGCACCTGTGGTCGACGTGGGACCTGCGCAGGCGCGAGGCCTACGACCGCGTTCGGCGCCCCGCGGCGCCCGCCTACCCGGCCGACTGGGCATCGTGGCATGCCGGGCCAGCTTCGGCCGAGGCCGACGACCAGCAGCGGGAGCGCATACGCGAGCTTCGCGCCGTCGGCCTGACGCCAGCTCAGGTCTCGGCCTGGATGGGCCACCCGCCCGCTACGGCAGCCGTGGCCGACCGCCCGGCAGCCGAAACTGAAGACGGAGAGGCAGCCGCGACGCCGCGGACGACGCAGGAGATAGCGGCGTCTGTCCGGGTGCGCGGTAGGCGCAATCACACGATTCCAGCAGCCAGCCCGCTCGAACTTCCGCCGGCCAGCCTGCCGGTCGATCCGTACGTCCTGGGCTGCGCCGTCGGGGCATCGTCCCGCCGCCGACCGCGCGCTTCCTCCGCCCGGTTCCTTCGCATGCCGCGCGCCGACCGGGAGTGGCTGGCCGAGGAGCTGCGCTCGGCCGGTTACCCGGTCACCGGCCGGGCGGGCGCTGGCCGGTTCGGCGTGCACAGCATCGGCCTCGTCTCGCGGTCACTGCGAGCGGTGGATCGTGAGATCGCAGCCGAGGCGAGCGCTGGCGGCCGGATCCCGGCCGTCTACCTGAGGGGATCGTTCCTGCAGCGGCTGGCGCTCGCGCAGGGCCTCATCGACTCGGCAGGCCGGGTCGACAGGCGCGGAGCGTACCGCTTCACCAGCCGCGACAAGGAGCTGGCCAGCGGGTTCGCCGAACTGGCGGCGAGCCTGGGCTGCCTGCCAAGAGTCCGGTGCCGGTTCGGCTGGCTGCGGGCAGCCGCGTTCCGGCGGCCGAAGTGGTGCGTCAGCGTGCCGGCTTCGGTGCCGCTGGCCCGGATGCCGCGCAAGGCGCTGAAGGCGCGGCGCGAGTGGACGCGAGCGGAGGCGGGCCGGTCGATCGTCGCGGTCCGCCGGGTCGCCTCGCGCCCGGTGCGCTGCGTGCGGGTAGACAGCGCGGATCACCTCTACCTGGCTGGCCGGGGAATGATTCCGACGCACAACTCGGCCCTGGCGCTGGACATCGCGCGATCGGCTTCGGTGCGGCATGGGCTGACCTCGGTGCTGTTCAGCCTGGAGATGAGCCGGAACGAGATCACCATGCGACTGCTGTCGGCGGAGTCGCGTGTGCCGCTGCAGGCCATGCGCACCGGCCAGCTGAGTGAGGACGACTGGGCCAAGCTGGCCCGGCGGATGAGTGAGGTCGTGGACGCGCCGTTGTTCATCGACGACTCGCCGAACATGTCGATGATGGAGATCAGGTCCAAGTGCAGGCGGCTGAAGCAGCGGCACGACCTGCGTTTGGTCATAGTCGACTACTTGCAGCTGATGACGTCGCCGCGGCGGGTGGAGAACAGACAGCAGGAGGTATCCGAGCTGTCGCGCTCGCTCAAGCTGCTAGCCAAGGAACTCGACGTTCCGGTGGTAGCGCTTGCCCAGCTCAACCGCGGTCCCGAACTAAGAACGGACAAACGCCCGCTGCTAGCTGATCTGCGCGAGAGCGGATGCCTGACCGCACGGACACGAGTAATGCGCGCCGACACCAACGAAGAGGTGACACTTGGGGACCTGCTCGCTACCGGTGAGCGTGACATCCCGGTCTGGGCGCTGGACGGTCGGCTGAAATACGTCAAGGCGACGATGAGCCATGCGTTCTCGACGGGGCTGAAGGAAGTCTTTCTGCTCCGTCTCGCTTCCGGCCGCCGGATCGAGGCCACCGCAAACCATCGATTCCTGGCGCTCGACGGCTGGGTACCGCTGGCCGAGCTCCCGCTTGGTGCCCGCATTGCCGTGCCGAGGTGCGTGCCTGCTCCGCTGCAACCTGAGCCGTGGCCCGATCACCGTGTCGTGTTGCTGGCGCACATGCTCGGCGACGGTTCATTCGTCCGCAATCAGCCCATCAGGTACGCGAGCGTCGACGAGGCAAACCTTGCCGCCGTGACCGAGGCAGCCCGGCACTTCGGGGTTACGGCAGTGCGTGAGGAGTATCCGGCGGCGAGGGTTGTCAGTCTCCGGCTCCCAGCACCGGTCCGTCTCGCCCGTGGCCGCCGGAATCCGATCGCGAGCTGGCTCGACGAGCTAGGGCTGTTCGGCTTGCGGTCGCACGAGAAGTTCGTACCAGCCGGGGTATTTCGGCTACCAACACAACAGGTAGCCCTGTTCCTTCGCCACCTCTGGGCAACCGACGGATCGGTAACAGTAAACGGCGAAGGTCGAGGCGGTCGGATTTGCTATCGGTCAACGAGCCATCGGCTCCTAGACGATATCGCTAGCCTCCTGCGGAGGTTTGGCATCAATGCGCGAATACGCGATGTAACTCCCGGACCGCACCGCCCCCAGTTCACGCTCGACGTCTCAGGCCGGGACGAACAGATGACCTTCCTCCGCGTGATAGGCGCACATGGCGAGCGCGGGCAGCAATGTGATCGTCTTGGGCACATTCTTGCCAACGTCGGCTCCAATCCCAATGTCGACACGATTCCGCCAGCTATCTGGGATCGTGTCCGACTGACACTGCTCGACCGAGGGATTTCGCACAGAGAGTTCGCGGCAGCGATCGGGGTTCAGTCCTGCGGTAGCACACCGTGGAAGCACTCGCCCAGCAGGAGCAGGCTGGCGACCGTTGCAGCGATACTCGACAGCGCAGAACTGGACCTGCTGGCGACAAACGACGTTTTGTGGGATGAGATCGTCGCTGTCGAGTCACTGGGTGTACAGCCTGTCTATGACGCGACTGTTGCTGGCCTGCACAACTTCGTCGCCGATGGCATAGCCGTGCACAACAGCATTGAGCAGGACTCCGACGTCGTGATACTTCTGCATCGCGAGGACGCCTACGAACGGGAGTCTCCGCGTGCCGGTGAAGCGGACCTGATCGTGGCCAAGCACCGGAATGGCCCGACGACCACCGTGACCGTCGCCTTCCAGGGGCACTTCAGTCGCTTCACCGACATGGCACGCATTTGATATCCGCGCTGTAGCAGGCTGGTGCAGGCCGTGCTGCACGCCTGCCAGCATCGCCTGGTCAGGCCTGGCGGTCGTCCTTGACCGCTGTTGACATTTGTCATCGCGGGTCGCTGACCCATAGCACTACCCCGCCTCGGGCTGGGCGCGAGAACCTCCTGTCATGACTCCTGCAGACGCTTCCGCCGACGGACCTGCGGCAAGATCACAAGAACGGCAGGCTGGCGCGGGTACCACCGAGATCCTCTCCGGTACGGGCGCGAGCGCCGCTGCGCCGCTGCCGGGCGCAGGCCCGTTCGACCGGCGCGTGATCTGGGTTGGCGGAGTCGTCTTCGCCGTGCTGATGGCGTTGTCGGCGCGGTATGGCTTTGACCGCGACGAGTTGTACTTCCTGGACGGCGCCCGGCATCTGCAGGCCAGCTACGTTGACCAGCCGGTGTTCGCCCCGTTGATGGCATGGGTGACGCTCAAGCTGTTCGGCGTGTCGCTGCCCGGGCTGCGGCTGTGGCCGGCGCTCGCTGCCTGGGCGACCGTGGTGGTCGGCGCGCTGACCGCGCGCGAGTTCGGCGGCGGCAAGCGCGCCCAGCTGCTGGCTGCGATCGGCACCGCTACGATGCCGGTGCTGCTGGGCTCCGCTCACATCGCCAACACGACCGCCTACGAACTGCTGGCATGGGCCGGGCTGGCGCTGGTGGTGGCCAGGACCGGGCGGACCGGCAACTGCCGATGGTGGCTGGCCGGGGGCCTGGTCGCGGGCCTTGGCGTGGCAGACGACCACAGCATGAGCTTCTTCGCCATCGCGCTCGTCATCGGCGCGCTGCTCAGCGGCGGTCGCCGGATGATCTGGAATCGCTGGTTCCTGGCTGGTGCGGTGATCGCGGTGGCGTTCGAGGTCCCCGACCTGTGGTGGCAGGCAACCCACGGGTGGGCGACGATCGCCATGACCCAGGCGCTGAACCGTGAGAACGGCGGCCTGGCCAACGTCGCCCCCTGGGTCGTCGGCCAGCTGACCATGGTGACCCCGGCTCTGGCCTGGGTCTGGGTGGTCGGCCTGCGGTTCATCTGGCGGTCCGGCCGGCCGCTGTGGCGGGCCATGGCTTGGGCGTACGGGCTGCTGTTCGTGCTCTTTGCGCTCACTACCGGCGCGAAGGCCTACTACCTGGGCGCCGCGTACGTCTACCTGCTCGCCGCCGGGGCCGTGGCCATCGACGCATGGCTGCAAGCCCGGCCCGGTCGCCTGCGCGACCTCCTGCTGGCCACCGCGCTCACCACCGCGGTGATTGTGCCCTTCGTGTTGCCAGTGCTTCCCGCGGCTGACATTGGCTGGACCATCAAGATCAACCCGACCCCGGCGGAGACCGTCGGCTGGCCGCAGTTCGTGCAGATCGTTGACGGAGTGTGGAAGTCGCTGCCGTCACGCCAGCGGGCCGGCGCGGTGATCTTCACAGGCGACTACGGCGAGGCCGCCGCCATCAACGAGCTCGGCCGCGGGACCGGGCTGCCGACTGCTGTCAGCGGTGACAACACCGAATGGTGGTGGGGGCCGGGAAACCCGCACGCCACCACCGTGGTGGCGGTCATTCCCGGACCCGTCGACGTCTCGGGCTCCGCCGCCACGGCCTACCTACGGCAGTTCTTCACCCATGTGCGGGTGGCGGCCACGCTGTCGAATCCGTACGGCATCCACAACCAGGAGTGGCATGGCCACGTCTACGTTTGCTCC
>JASHTT010000303.1 GCA_030040415.1 Streptosporangiaceae bacterium
TGCTGCCTGCCGCGGTGCCGCTCGCGCTGTCAGGCGGTGCGACCGCACACGTCGCGGCGCTGGCCGCCGGATGCCGCGACGCCGGGCTCGCGGTCCGGGTGTTCGCTCCGGCTGGGATGTCCGCGTTGTTCGGGGCGGGCATCGCACTCGAGCCGACGCGCATCGGCGACCGGCCGCGTCCGGCTTCCGACGCGGCCGAGATCGCGCGGCTTGGCCGCAAGCTGCGCACCTGGCGGCCGGCAATCGTGCACGCACACGGCGTCAGGTCCGGCGCGTTCGCTGCGCTGGCGCTGCTGTCATGGCGGCGCGGCGGCAGGCCATGGCTCGTCGTCACGGTGCACAACGCGCCGTCCGGCGGGATCTACGCGCGCGCGGTCTTCCGGGTACTCGAGCGGCTGTGCGCCTGGCGCGCGGACGAGGTACTCGCGGCGTCACCGGAGCTAGCCGCGAGGATGCGCGCGGCCGGGGCGACCAGCGTGAGCACGTTCGAGGTGGCCGCCCCGGCGGCTGCGCCGCCGACCGACGAGGAAGTTGCGAAGGCCCGCGCGGACATCGGCGCGAACGGCCGGCCCGTCGTGCTTGGCGTCGGCAGGCTGGCCCCGCAGAAGGGTTTCGACGTGCTCGTGGCCGCCGCGGCGCGGTGGCGCGAGCGTGCCAGGGCGCCGCTGACCGTGATCGCCGGAGAAGGCCCGCAGGCCGCCGAACTGCACCGCCTCGCCAGCCATGCGGGAGCCGACGTGCTGCTGCTGGGTCGCCGTGACGACGTCCCCGCGTTGCTCGCGGTGGCTGACGTGGTCGCCGTGCCGAGCAGGTGGGAGGCCCGGGCCCTGGTCGTCCAGGAGGCCATGCGGGCGGGCCGGCCGCTGGTCGCGACCAGGGCCGGCGCGACCCCGGAACTGACCGGGGAGGACGGCGCGGTCCTGATCGATGCCGACGACCCGGTGGCGCTCGCGGCCGCCGTCACGCAGGTGCTGGACGACCCGCACCTCGCTGCCGCGCTGGCGGCGGCGGCAGTCGCCCGGAGTGCCACGTTCCCCACAGAGGCAGCCGCGCTCGAGGCGGTGCTGGCGCTGTACCGGCGGCTTTGCGACGCCTCGGCCGGCTGGCCAAGCTAACCCCGCGATGCCGCGCTGAACCGGCCGACGGCGAACCGCGCCGGGGGAGCGGCGTCGCCGGTGACGAGCCCGGCCAGCCACTCGCCGAGCAGCGGGCCGAACTTGAAGCCGTGCCCTGAGGTGCCGCAGCCGATCACCACGTTGCCGACCCGGTCCAGGACGAAGTCCTCGTCGGGGGTGTTGTCGTAGATGCAGCGCTCCGCGATGCCGCGCGTCACGGCGTAGCCGGGCAGGTACTGACCCGCTGCCGCGATCACGCGGCCAAGCAACTCGTCGTCTGGCAGCTGCGTCTGCGCGTCCGGATCGGTCACCGGGCCGCTGTGGTGAATGCCGATCTTGTAGAGGTCCGCTCCAGGCACCGGCAGCCCGTACGGCTCGGGCGAGCCGTGGCAGATGAAGATCGGCGCGGGCGGGCCGCCGTCCTCGAGCGGCCGCAGGTAGGCGACCTGCTCCAGGGTCGCGCGCGCTGGCAGCCTGATCCCGACGCCAGCCAGCAGGCCGCTGGTCCACGGCCCCGCCGTGACCACCGCGACCCTGGCCATCACCGGCTCGCCGCCGGTCAGCAGGGTGACCTGGCTGCCGTCGTCGATCAGCGCGGTCACCCGCAGCCCCGTGCGCAGGTCTGGCACTGCGGCGGCCAGGGCCGCGAGCGCCACGTTGGCAGCGATGACGGCGGAGTCCGGCTCCAGCAGCGCCGGGCCGCCGACGGAGATCGCGGGGAACCTGGCGGCCACGTCGGCGGCAGAGAGCAGTTCGCACGGCGCGCCTGCCTGCCGCATCGCCTCGCGGACGGCCGGCATCTGCGGGCCGAAGGTCAGCTGCGGCGCCGGCAGCAGTATGGCCCGGCCTGATTCCGCTTCCAGTTCGCGCCACTTGTCGCTGGCCTGCCGCGCCGCGCCGACGTAGACCGGGTCGGTGTAGCCGAGCCGGAAGATACGGCACGTTCCGTTCGAACCCGAGCCCTCGTGGCCGACCTTGGCCTGCTCCAGCACGACCACGTCAGCGCCGCGCGCGGCGAGCGCGCGCGCGGTCGCCAGCCCGAGCAGCCCGGCGCCGACGACCGCGACGTCGTGCCGTCCTGTCATCTGCCGGCGCGCCCGCTACCAGCCGCGGGCACGCCACTCCGGCAGGTGCGGCCGCTCGGCTCCGAGCGTGGTGTCCTTGCCATGCCCCGGGTACACCCAGGTGCCGTCCGGGAGCACGGCAAATACCCGGTCCGCCAGATCGGTCATCAGGCTGTCGAACCGCTGCGCGTCGTTATTGGTGTTGCCTGGCCCGCCAGGGAACAGCGAGTCGCCGGTGAACAGCTGCGGCTCGTCCGCGCCCGCGTAGCACAGCGCGATGCTGCCCGGCGTGTGCCCGCGCAGGTGGATGACGGACAGGACGGAGTCGCCCACCTCGATGGTGTCGCCGTTCCGGACCTGGGTGGAGACGGGCACGGGCAGCGCGCCGGCGTCTTCCGGGTGCGCCACGGTGGCCGCACCGGTCGCCTGCTGCACCTCCGCCAGCGCGCCCCAGTGGTCGTGGTGCTGGTGCGTGGTGATGATCGTGGCCAGCGGCCTGCCGTCGATCAGCGCCAGCAGCGTCTGCGGCTCGGCTGCCGCGTCGATGAGGGCAAGC
This sequence comes from Streptosporangiaceae bacterium, assembly GCA_030040415.1. Lineage (GTDB taxonomy): Bacteria > Actinomycetota > Actinomycetes > Streptosporangiales > Streptosporangiaceae > JAJYUU01. Next base: position 2,736 of record JASHTT010000303.1, read on the forward strand.
TCGCCGGTCTGCGTGTCCTGCAGCAGGTAGGCGTTGTTGTCCATGGGGCCGACCGCAACCTTGGTGATGGTCAGCCCCGGCAGCTCCCTGGTCTCCGCCGGGCCGCCCACGCGCACGTTTCCTGTGTAGCTCATGTCCTGATACCTACCACGGGGGAACGGGCGGCAGCGGGCCGGCTGGCTCTGTTACCAGGCTGTCGCCGGCAGAACGGCCGATCAGCCAGGCAAGCAGGTCGCGCGCCGGGCCGGTGACGGTGACCGCGGCCGGCTCGGCCGGCGGTCCGATGCGGTACTGCGCGTCGTCGTCAGTGGAATGGAGCACCGCTGGCGGGGCTTGCGGGCGGGCGGCGAAGTTGCCGGCCACCGTAGCCAGGCACTGGGCGGCGAACTGGCCGGGCCAGTCCTGCGGGCCGTACTCGAGACCCAGGTCGACGTGGTGGATCTCCACCTCGGAC
>JASHTT010000304.1 GCA_030040415.1 Streptosporangiaceae bacterium
TCACGGCCGGCATGTCGGCGTCCACGGTCCTACGAAGGTCGAGGGCAATCTCCATCGCCTCGCCAGCCTCGGATGGCGCCGTGCCTTCTTCGCGCCACGGGGGCGACGGCTGCCCTTCGAGTATCGGCCGGCAGTCCGCGACGTCACGGAAGTTGGCCTTGTACTGGACCCAGTCGCAGGTCAGCATCACCCTCGACAGGTCGGCGGGGCTCGCCGCCAGCGCCGCGAGGACAGGGCCGAGCGTCCCGGCTACGTCCAGCGGATGCTCGCCCCGCAGCCTGCTGACCGGCCGTATGTCAATGCGCATGGCCGCCTCCCACCAGTCCGTGCGCGGCCGGTTGCTTGTCTGCCACGACAATGTCCTCTGCAACCACCGGGCCGTCTGCAACCACCGGGGCGGGTTCGACTGGACCGGGGATGTCGGCCCCGGCCGGCGCAAGGCCTGCCAGCTCAAGTATCACGGGAATCCTGTCTTCGCCGCCGACAGCCATCACGTGCACCCCGGAGAGGCCCGGGATCTGGCGGAGCGCGGCGATCGTTTCGGCGCAGATGGCGACCCCCTCATCGGCTGTCTTGTCTGCCGCCACGCCCCGAAGCCGGCGGCTGACCTCACTGGGTACCTGCACTCCGGGCACCCGCTGCTCCATGTGGCTGAGCGCGCGCAGCGACAGGATCGGGCCGACACCGGCCAGCACGTGACAGTGCTCGAGCAGGCCAAGATCACGGACCTGCGACATCCACCGGTCAAAGCCGCGCACGTCGAACACATACTGGGTCTGCGCGAACTGAGCGCCGGCCGCCACCTTCTTGGCCAGCCTGGCGGCCCGGAACTCGACGGGCGGAGCGAAAGGGTTCTCCACGGCGCCGAGGTACACCCGCGGCGCCGGCTTGACGGTGCGGCCCGACAGCAGCCGCTGCTCGTCACGCATCATCCGCGCCACCCACAGCAACTGCACGCTGTCCAGATCGAATACGGGCTTGGCGCCCGGCTGGTCGCCCAGTCGCGGGTGATCACCGGTCATCATCAGCACGTTGCGTATGCCAACAGCCGACGCGGAGAGCAGCTCGGACTGGAGCGCGATCCGGTTCCTGTCTCGGCAGGTGAGCTGCATGATCGGCTCGACGCCAACGGCCATCGCGGCCAGGCTTCCCGCCCAGCTCGACAGCCGGGTGCAGGCGCCCTGGTTATCCGTGATGTTGACCGCGGTGACAAAGGCACGCAGCGCCAGCGCCTTGCGCCGGACGACCGCGGCATCAGCACCGCGCGGCGGCCCGATCTCCGCGGTGACCGCGAACCGGCCGCTCTCCAGGGTCGCCCGCAGCCTCGATGGCGTGCCAGGCTCGCCATCTTGCTCGAGCGCGGGCACCCCGGTCACCGCTGCCCCGGCCCCGACGCCGCGCTGCCTGCCAGCGGGCTCGCCGCCGGGTCGGTGGTCCACAGGTCAGCGTCCTTGCCCTGCCAGTAGTTAACCCACGAACTCTCGCCCCAGACACGATGATCAACTGGGCGCTGCAGCACCTCCAGGTCGAGTGCGTGCCCGCTCGCCCTGGCCCGCTCGAAGCCCTCCAGCCAGACGCAGCGCAACTGCGGGAACACCTCGCACGACCCGTCGGCACCGACGCCACCGCACGGCCCGTTGCGCAACTGCTTGGGGCAGGTCATCGGGCAGGCGTAGCCGGTCACCGGCAGCGCGCACTGGCCGCACATCTGGCAGCCGAACAACTCGCTCTTGACGCTCCGCTCAAGCCTGGTGAACAGCCGGCCAGCCACGGGCCGCCGGTCAAGCAGGCGGGCAAGCCAGCGGTAGGCGGCGCGCGGCTCGAGCACCCCGTGCAGCCGGTACATCGACCGAGCAGACACGCGGGGACGTACCGGTACCGGCACCTGACCAGCCCGCCGCGCGTCCGCGGCCGCCGCCTTCCGGCCAGCTTCGCCAGTCACGAGCCGTTCCCTCCTGCCTGCCGATCCCGGCTACCCGGCAGCGGTGCGCCTGCCCGCTCCAAGCGGTACGCCTGCCCGCTCGAAGCGGTGCCAAAGACCCGCTTTAGTTAATATCCAGAACCGCACGAGGCCAGATCTACATGCTGTTCCACAACGTCCTGCGGACGCGGTTGTGGCGCCCGGACAAGGCGCCCAGACAAGGTGCCCGGACAACTACTGCACCGCGCCGAGCAGCAGGTCGCAGGCCGCATCATCGGCTGCGGGCAGGGTGAGGACCGCGCCTGCGAGCACCGGCCTGGCCGCAGCGAGCAATTCGGCGGCGAGACGCAGGCCGGTGCGCTCGGCGCCGCCACCCGCGTTCTCCATCGCACGCAAGGCATGCTCGGGAATGTGCAGGTCTGGCACTTCGTGCGCGAGGTAGTCCGCCTCCTCGAAGCTGCGCAGCGGCGCGACGCAGGCCAGCACAGGCACGCCGTCCGCGGACAGCGCCGCCGCCATCTCGCGCAGCGGGCCGACGTCGTAGACCGGCCGGGTGATGAGGAACTTCGCGCCCGCCCTGACCTTGCTCTGGGCCCTGGCGACCTCGGCCACCGGGTCGGCCGCGCTCGGGTTGAACCGGGCTCCGTGATGCAGCGATGTCCTGGTTGCGAGCGCGAGGCCGTTGCAGTCGATGCCCTTGTTCAGGTCAGAGACGAGTGCCGCGAGCCCTATCGAGTCCACGTCCCAGATGCCGTCGGCGTTGGGGTAGTCGGCGAGCAGTGGCGGGTTGCCCGTTTCGCACACGATGTTGCGCAGCCCGAGCGCGTTGGCGCCGAGCAGGTCCGCTTGCAGCGTCATGATGCTCTTGTCCCAGGTGGTCACCGTGGCGATGGTCTCGACCTGCACCCGCTGGTGCAGGTGGAACGCCAAGTCGATGGAGCTGAGCTGGGCGCGCGGGCTCTGCCGGGAGGAGATGAAGAACGCGTCGATCCCCCGCTCGCGGAGCCTGGCGGCTTCGTCGGCCGCCTCGTCGGCGCTGCCACCCAGCGGCGGCGCGATGCCCGCGACGACCACGAACTCGCCGGCCGCCACCCGCTCGGCAAACCCGGCGGCGCGCTCGGCCACGACGGCCGGCGCGGGTGAAGACTTCCGGGGCCGCACGCCTGCCAGGCCAGGCACATGGGGAACGAGCCCGGACACCGCCGCAGCGGCCGCCTGGATCTGCTCCGGCGTGGTGCCGCAGCAGCCGCCGACCATCGCCGCCCCGGCCTCGACGAGCCGTCGGGCGTACCTGGCGAAGTAGCCGCCGTCTGCGTTGTACTCGAACCGCCGGTCGGCCATCCGCCTCGGCAGGCCAGCGTTCGGCTGGGCGCTCAGCGGGACCGTCGCGTGCGGTGCCATCGCCTGCACGACCGACAGTGCGCCGCGCGGGCCGAGCGTGCAGTTAGTGCCGATCGCCGCGACCGGCAGGCCGGACAGCACGGTGGCGACCTCCCGCGGGCTCTCGCCCCCGAGGGTCCGCCCGTCGGCGTCGAACGTCGCAGATGCGATGACCGGCACGTCGCATACCTGGCCAGCCACCGTCACGGCCTCGACCAGTTCCTCGAGGTAGCCGAAGGTCTCCAGCACCAGCACGTCGACACCGGCGCCGGCGAGCGCCTCGACCTGCTCCCGCAGCGCCGCGACCCGCTCCGGCGCGGCGAACCGCCGCCGCTGGCTGGCCGTCACGGCCGGGCCGACCGAGCCCGCAACGAACACCCACCGGCCGGCGGCGTCCCTGGCGCGCGCGGCAAGCTGAACTCCGGCGGTGTTGATGTCGGCCACCGCTTCCCCGTAGCCGTGGCTGGCCAGTCGCAGCCGGCTGGCGCCGAAGGTGTTAGTGAGGATCATGTCAGCGCCGGCGCTGAGGTAGCTGTCGTGAATCGTGCTCACCTGCGCGGGGTTGGACAGGTTGAGTTCTGGCAGCGCACGGTCCAGCGAGTTCCCGGCGGCGTGCAGCATCGTCCCCATCGCGCCGTCGCAGATCAGCACCCGCGTGCCGAGCGCGACCCGCAGGTCGGCAGGTAGGTCGGCCGGTCGATCGGTCATGATCAGCTCCCTGTGGCTGAACTGGGCAGTGCTGTCCCGGGGGGACGACCCCCCGGAGCCCCCTGCAGTGCTGTACCGGGGGGACGAACACCCTGCAGGCCTGAGCGTTCGGCGCCGAGCGCGTCGAGGACCTCGAGCGCCACCTGGGCCAGCATCCGGTCCCGGTAGACGTCGAGTTGCAGGCCAGTGATCTCGCAGATCCGGCGGATGCGGTAGGTCACGGTGTTCGGGTGTACGTGCAGCGTGCGGGCGGTGCGCTGCGGACTGTTGTTCTCCCTGAAGTAGCAGGCGAGGGTGGACACGAACTCCGTGCCGCGCTGCCGGTCCATCGC
>JASHTT010000026.1 GCA_030040415.1 Streptosporangiaceae bacterium
CGTACTCGCCATCGACGGTGGCAACAGCAAGACCGACGTCGCGCTGGTGGCGGCGGACGGAAACTTGCTCGCCAGAGTGCGCGGCGGCGGCTCCAACCACCAGGGCATCGGCATCGACCACGCGACGCAGGTGTTGACCGGCCTGGTCCGCGAGGCCGCCTTCGCCGCCGGGCTGCCCCCCGACGGGCCGGTGGCCACGCACACATCCGCCTGCCTGGCCGGAGCCGACCTGCCAGCCGAGGAGGCCGACCTCGGCAAGCTAGTCGGCTCGCTCGGCTGGTCGGCAACGTCGGCCGTGGTCAACGACACGTTCGCGGTGCTGCGGGCCGGGCTGGACGACGCGGGCGAGCACTGGGGCGTGGGCGTCACCTGCGGCGCCGGGATCAACTGCGTCGGTGTGGCGCCGGACGGGCGGACCACCCGATTCCTGTCCCTCGGGATCATCAGCGGCGACTGGGGTGGCGGCGGCGACCTCGGGCCCGAGGCGCTGTGGTGGGCAGTGCGCGCCGAAGACGGCCGTGGTCCGCAGACCGAATTGCGCCGCGCAGTGCCAGCGCATTTCGGCCTGGACCGGGTCGAGGATGTCACGATCGGCCTGCATCTCGGCAAGATCGGCTACCACGAGCTGCACGGCCTGGTGCCCGTGCTGTTCGACGTCGCTGACGGCGGCGACCAGGTCGCGCGTGACCTCGTGGTGCGCCAGGCCGACGAGGTCTGCCGGATGGCCACGGTCGCGGCCCGGCGGCTCGGCCTGACCGGCAGCGGCGTGCCCGTCGTGCTCGGCGGCAGCCTGCTGGCGGCCCGGGACCCGCTGCTGATCGGGACCGTGACCGGTCGGCTCGGCAGCGAACTGCCGGGTGCCGAGATCCGGATTGTCGACGTTCCCCCTGTCATCGGCGCGGCACTGCTCGGCCTCGACCATGTCGGCGCGCCCCCGTCAGCCGCGGCGAACCTGCGGGCCAGCGCGGCGGCAGGCTGACCGGACCGCAGGGGCGCGGTCGCTACCAGCTTCCCCGGTGCACCAGCTCGTCCAGTCCGCGGCGCTTGATGACCTTGGCCGATCCGCCCTTGTCGGCGGCCGGGTCCGGGTGCCCGACGACCACCGCACCGATCGGCACGTACTCCTCGGGCACGCCGTACAGCTGCCGGAACTCCGCGATCTTGTCCGGAGTGATCCCGAAGAACAGCGCGCCGAGTCCCTCGTCCACGGCGGCGAGCAGCATCAGCAGCGCGGTGAAGCCAGTGTCGATGTCCCAGTACGGAACCGGCCAGTGCGCCTCCGACCGGTCCGTCCAGCCCTTGTCGGCGCGCGCGTACCGGTCCAGGTAGATGTCCTTGCAAGACAGCGGCACGACCACGAGCGGCGCCAGGGTGACCGTGTCGAACGTCGGCCCCGCATCACGGAACACCAGGTCCCAGAACGGCGTGAGCTGCTCGGAGCCCTGCAGGGTCAGCAGCGCGTACCCCTGGCTGAACCCGGCCGATGGTGCCCGGTTGGCGGCGGCCAGTATCCGCTCCACTACGTCAGCGGCCACTGGCTCATCGGTATAAGCGCGCACCATCTTGCGCTTCCTGATCACATCCGCGAATTCCACCGGGCCAGCATAAGGGTCTGGTCTGGCCCGCTCCCGCGGCGCCTGCCGGTCAGCCGGCGGGCTCCGTGTAGGTGATCATCAGTCCGGTGAACGTGGTGCTGCCGTTCGGGCAGACGCCCGCCGAGTAGGCGTACTCCCCCATGTTCACGGGCGCCTGCGACGCCGCGAAGGTCTTCGTCGTCGAGGTGTAGGTGGGCGTGGACTCTATCGTGGTGTCGAGGACCGCCATATCGACGTACTGGTGGTTCGCCAGCTGCTGCCGGTTGATCTTCAGGAGCATCGACGTCGAGCCCGCTGTGTAGTAGAAGGTCACCGACTTGAGCGTCACGCCAGCCGGTAGCGACAGCCCGGCATTGAAGCACCTGTCGCTGTCGGTGTTGGACAGCGTCGACGGGTCCCACTGGTTGTAGTAGTCCTCGCTGGTGTCGTGCAGGCCGTCAGGCGCGAACGCCGACGCGGCCAGCGAGTAATGGTGCGTGACGGTCTTCGGAGCCGACGGCGCGGCCGATGCGACACCGAACAGTGTCGATCCGATCGCGACGCCAGCCGCCAGCGTGGCCACGTAGGCCGCGCGCGTGCACAGGGTGGTTAGTTTCATTTACCTGACTCCTTTCGTTACGGCTTCGGCGGCAGGTGCGTCTGCGGCCTCTAGGGTGCTGCCAGCCAGCCGGGAGCAGGCCGGACCGCCAGACCGCGGTCGAGCAGCCGGGCCGGGAGGTCGGCAGGCAGCAGCGAACGCCAGCTGAACCACCGGACCAGGTCCGTCTCCGGTGCCAGCACGGCGGCGCGCAATCCCGCGCCGAGCAGCGCGACAAGGTCGGCAGGCCCTGATGCCGGTCGCGGGTAGGCCTGGTCCCAGCGGGCGAGTTCGCTCCGGTGCACATGCCCGCCACCTGACCCGGCAGCCAGGATCACCGGCCGGGCGACGAGCGCCCCGCGGCGCTGCAGACCGTCGCGAACCGACCTGAACTGCTTGTGCGCGAGACCCAGCTCGGACTCAACATCCTCGGCCATGGACGGGCCTGCTTCGGCGAGGTGCGCCAGCACCTGGGCGCTCGTTGAGTCCCCGGCCTCCGCGCTCGCCAGCTCAGCCCGGCACACCGGGTCGACGAGCGCGAGTACCTCGTCGGTCAGCAGGATGTTCTTCCCGAGGTGCACGTCGAGCGAGTGCACTCCGGGCCGGGCGGCCAGCTCGGAGTGCCATGGCCACTTGGTGGCTGGCCAGCTCGCGAAGCCGCGACCGCCTGGCCGGTACGACTCTTCGTGGCAGGCCTCGTACAACGATGGGAGCGCGCAGTCCGTCGTCCGGGTGAGCAGGCCGCGCTCGGCAAGGAAGCCGTGCGCCTCGGCGACCGACTGTAATGCGCGGCCCGGTGTCAGCCGGCATTCGAAGTCCCGGCGCCTGCGAGCGTCGTCGAGGCTAACCATGGGCCAGCAGGTAACAGGCGATGGCCGCGGCCGAGGCGATGTTGAGCGAGTCCACGCCGCGCCGCATCGGGATCCGCACCGCCTCATCGGCGGCGGCCAGCCAGCGGGCCGACAGCCCGGCACCCTCGGTGCCGATCAGCAGCGCCAGCCTGCCGGCCGGCACGACCTGGCCGATCGGCGTCGCCGAGGCGTCGGGCGTCAGCGCCAGCAGCCGGAAGCCGAGCGACCGCAGCCACGGCAGACCCTCGGCCCAGTCGGCCAGCCGGGCGTACGGCACAGCGAAGACCGCGCCCATGGACACCCGGACAGAGCGCCGGTACAGCGGGTCGGCGCAGCGCGGCGCGAGCAGCACGGCGTCGAAGCCGAGCGCGGCGGCGCAGCGGAAAACGGCCCCGACGTTCGCGTGGTCGACCACGTCCTCCAGCACGACAACCCGCCTGGCGCCGGCCAGCACCTGCTGGGCCGGCGGTTCTGGCAGCCGCTGCATCGAGGCCAGCGCGCCGCGGTGCACGCGGAACCCTGTCAGTTGCTGCGCCGCCTGCGCGGGCAGTACGTACAGCGGCGCGCGGACACTGCCAGCCAGGTCAGTGATCGTGGCGAGCTTGTCGTCGGCCACCAGCAGCGAGCGCACCGGGTAACCGGCCGACAGTGCCCGCCGGATGACGCGCTCGCCCTCGGCGATGAACAGGCCGCTGGCCGGCTCCAGGGCGCGTCGCAGCCCGACGTCGGTCAGCCGGACATAGTCGGCGAGCCGGGGATCGGCAGGGTCGGACACCAGCACCTGGGCAGCCACACTGCCAGTGTGCAGCCCCGCCAACCCGGACAGGGCAGGTCAACCGGCAACCGGGCCGGGCACGGTGCAAATCCGTACAGCATAAAGCCGACAAAGTCCCCCGATCAGGCGAAGGAACTCCGATACAGTACCGGTCAGCAACACGTGTGAGCAGCCAGCGGCAGGGCGAGCCCAGACGCCGCTGCTGCCTGACCGACGGGACGCAGACGTGCCACGACGGGCTGAATCTTCCCGGGGGGCGACCTCCGGGTCCCCCGTCAAGTCCTCCGCACGCACCGGCCGTCGCGGAACGAGCCGCCGCGCGAGGACCGGCGTGCTGATCGGGCTCGCCATCGGCGTGGCCGCGGCGTGCATGATCGGCCTGTCGGCCCAGGCGGTCGTCTCCCGGGCCTCGTGCAGCAGCAACCCGGTCCTGGTGAACGTCGCGGTCAGCGACGACATCACCCCGGCGATCCAGACGATTGCCAGGGGATTCAACAACGAGAACCGCAGGGCCGACGGCCGGTGCGTGCAGGTCCAGGTCACCGAGGGTGACTCTGCCGCGGTGGCCGGCGAGATCGACGGCCAGGCCAGGCAGGCCGCTCTCGCGGGCATCGACGCCTGGATCCCGGACTCGAGCCTCTGGCTCGCCGTTGTCCGCAGCTACCCGGCCGGCGCGCAAGCGGTGCAGCCGCTCGGCATCAGCGTCGCCAAGTCACCGCTGATGATCGTGACGACGCAGACGGTGGCGGGCAAGGCATTCAACGTGCCCGTCGGCTGGAGCATGCTGTTGCCGCCGTCCTACGGCGGGCCACCGGCCAGCCTGGGGCTGACGGTCGACCTGCCCGACCCCGCGGAGAGCGCCGCTGGTCTCGCCGCCCTCATCGAGGTGACCAGGCAACTCAGCGCGGGGCCCGAGGCCAGCACTGAGGGCAGCGCCTTCACCGCCTTCGTCAATCAGGCCGAGACGACCCAGGACACCGACTCCGCGCAAGCCCTGGAGACGTTCGTCTCGAGCACCGCGGCCCTGGGACGCGACGCGGTGACGGTCGCGTCGGAGCAGGCGGTCCTCGCCTACGACAAGGCGAACCCGGCGACTCCGCTGGTTGCCAGGTACCCGTCAGGCACGACCAGCGCGCTCGGCAGCCCCGAACTCGACTACCCGTACGTGCTGACTACTTCTAGTCCCGCCGAGGTCAAGGCGGCGACCGAGTTCGGCAGGTTCCTGCAGACGCCGTACGCCCAGTCGGTTATCCGCTACAACGGCTTCCGGTCGGCGAACGGCGTCCCCGACGCGATGCCAGCCTCGGCCGGCCTGGACACCCAGCAACTGCAGCCGGCCGCAGCGTTCGACGCCGACAACGCGGCGACCACCCTGCAGGCGTGGCAGAAGCTCAGCCTCGGGTCACGTGACCTGGTGCTGACCGACGTGTCGCCGGCGATGAACCGGCCGGACGGCTACGGCACCCAAACGCTGGAGCAGGAACTCTCGCTGACCTCGATCGGCGGGTTGTCGCTTTTCCCGCACAGCACGCACATGGGCATGTGGGTGATGGGGCAGAGCCAGTCGGCAAGCCAGCCGTACGATCAGCTGGTTCCGCTCGGCGGGCTGACGGCCGACGTCGGCCTGATCCCGAGGACCGACCAGCTCTACGAGATCGACAAGACGCTGACCACGAACCCGCACGGCAACCTGCTGCTGTACGACGCGATCCTGGCCGCGTACGAAGACATGACAAGCAGCTACGCGCCCAACGACGTCAACGCCGTGCTGGTGCTGACGGCCGGCGTGGACGGCGCACACGACATGCCGCTCAGCGAACTGCTCGCCAAGCTGAAGGCGCTGTACAACCCGAACCGCAAGGTTGAGATCGTCGCGCTCATGTTCGGCACGTACGGAAACTTCAAAGCGCTTCAGCAGATCGCGGGCGCCACCGGCGGCGTCGCGTACAAGATTGCGACCCCCGCGCAGGTGCGGCAAATTTTCATCGAGGCCTGGTCGCACCGGCTGTGCAACCAGGGCTGCGCGGCGCCGTGACCAGGCTGACGCAGCCGGAAAAAATATCCCGGAATTGCCTGCCGAACGTGTGAACCGCCGGGCCCGGCAGCGCGTCACATCTTGCAGAGGCCCGGCGAGAGCGGGGCGCCGGGCCTCGTCTTCTTTCCCAGTCTGCCGCTGGCGGCGTACGCCCGGCGAGATGATCTTTAGTCAGCGAGCCAGGTCGAGCATGTTGTGGGCGCGCTCGATCACCTTGGGCACGGCGATGCCCTCGCGCTCGAAGCCCTCGCCGACGGTCTGGTGCGCCAGGAACCTCGCGTGGATGCCCTCGAGCACGACGGCGAGCTTGAAGTGGCCGAACGCGATGTAGTAGCCGATGCCGGACAGGTCCCTGCCGGTCAGCTGGGCGTACCGCGCGGCGAACCGCTCCCTGCTGTAGAAGCCGGGCAGCGCGGTAACCGCAGCCCCGACGTTGATCTCCAGCCACTGCGGGTCGTCGTCGGCGTCAGCCCAGTACATCAGCGTCAGGCCGAGGTCAGCGAGCGGGTCGCCGAGCGTGGACATCTCCCAGTCGACCACGGCGGCGATGCTCGCCGGCGGGCCGAGCCTGACCAGGGTGTTGTCGAGCCGGAAGTCACCGTGCACCAGGGTTCCTTCGGCGGAGGCCGGCAGTCCTGCCGCGAGCCTGGCAACCAGCGCGTCGTAGCCCGGCACCTCGCGGGTGCAGGACAATTCCCACTGACGCTGCCAGCGCGCTAGCTGCCTGGCGAGGTAGCCCTCGGGCCTGCCGAAGTTAGACAGCCCGGCGGCCGCCAGGTCAACCCCGTGAATCGCCGCGAGCATCGACGCCAGCAGGTCGGACAACTCGGCAGCCTGCGCTTCGGCAAGTCGTTCCCCGTCTTCTAGCGTTCGCAGCACCTGCCCGTCCACGTGTTGCATCACGTAGAACGGTGCGCCGACGACCTCTGCGTCGTGGCATATCGCCAACGGGCGGGGAACGGGAACCACGGTGTCGGTCAGCGCCGTCAGTACGCGGTACTCGCGGTTCATGTCATGCGCCGTCGGAAGGACGTGCCCGAGCGGCGGACGCCGGAGCACCACCCGCCCGCCGTCGAGGTCGAGCCGGTAGGTGAGGTTGGACCGGCCGCCCAGGATGAGCTGCACGCCGCGCAGGTCGCCCAGGTCGGCGAGGCCCGCCTGAGCCAGCCACTTCGCCAGCCTGGCCGGCTCCTCGATGCCCGGTACGCCCGGCACGTCCATGCAATCACCCCGTCCTGCTAGTGGCCGCACTTGCCGCCGTAGAGGGTAACCCTCCCGCTCCCGGTACGGTAGGCACCATGAATCCCGGCTCGCCCCTGTCCGCCAC
>JASHTT010000305.1 GCA_030040415.1 Streptosporangiaceae bacterium
GCATGATGCTCTCGCTGGCGGTCATCGACAAGCTGACCCCGGACGCCCTCACCGGCGGCCGGTTTATCGCCGGGACCGGGGAGATCGATCCGAGCGGCCAGGTCGAGCCGATCGGCGGCATCCAGCAGAAGATGGCCGGCGCCAGGGCCGCTGGCGCGACGATCTTCCTGACGCCCGCGTCCAACTGCGTCAACACCACCGGTGCCGTGCCCGCGGGGCTGCGCCTGGTGAAGGTGAGCACGCTCGCCGGGGCCGTCACCGCCCTGCAGGACATCAAGAAGGGGCTGCCGACCCCGACATGCTGACCGGGATGCGGCCGATCCCGCGGGGGTTGTCCCGCGCTGCCCGCCCCGACATGCTGACCGGGATGCGGCGGGTTCCGCGGGGGTGTCCCGCGCCGACATGCTGACCGGGATGCGGCGGGTCCCGCGGGGGTTGTCCCGGGCTGCCCATCCCGACAGGCTGACGGGGGACACGGCCGGTCCTGCGGGGTTGTAGCGGATGGCCCGCGCCGCCGTGCTGACGGGGACGCGGGCGGTCCCGCGTGGGGTGTCCCGGACAGCAACAGGACGTCCCCGCACGTCAACCTCGGCCTTGCCCGCCGGTGCTTGCGGTGCCTTTCAACGGCCCGCCAGCGAGTGCGCGCGGCACCCGGAAGCGACCCGCCGCCGCCGCGCGCTACCGCGGCGCGTCGGGTCCCGCGAGGGCGTACGCTCGGACTTGACGGGACGACCAGGGCGGGGCGATCAGCGCATGCGTGCGCGTCCTGGCTGGGCCGAAGGGAAGGAGCGCGACCGATCGTGTCGCCTCGCGTGCTGATAGATGCAACCGCGGTTCCTGCCGACCGTGGCGCGCTCGGCCGCTACGTGGATGGCCTGGTCTGCGCGCTGGACGCGGGCGGGGCTGATCTTGCGATGGCCTGCCAGCGGGCCGACGAGGAGCGGTACCGGCGTCTAGTCCCGAATACCACTGTGGTGGCGGGTCCGCCGGCCATCGCGCACCGTCCGGCCAGGCTGGCCTGGGAGCAAAGCGGGCTGCCGCTCGTGGCACAGCAGGTCGGCGCGGACGTGATCCACTCCCCGCACTACTCGATGCCGCTGCGGGCAGGGGCGCCGGTCGTCGTGACTGTGCACGACCTGACGTACTTCACCGAGCCGGACGCGCACAGCCCGGTGACCGCCACCTTCTACAAGGCCGCGATCCGCACCTCCGCGCGGCGGGCGACCCGGCTGATAGTCCCGTCCAAAGCGACAAGGGACGAGCTTGTCCGCGTCCTGGCCGCCGACCCGACCAGGATCGACGTGGCGTACCACGGCGTCGATCACAGGCTGTTCCACCGGCCCGACGCCAGAGAACTCCGCCAGGTGTCGGACCGCCTTGGCCTGCACGGCCGGGGGTACGTCGCCTACCTTGGCACCCTCGAGCCGCGCAAGAACGTGCCCGCCCTGATCGCGGGCTGGGCCGCGGCGGTCGGCGACATGGCCGACCCGCCGGCCCTCGTGCTGGCGGGCGGCAGCGGCTGGAGCGAGGAAGTCGACGAGGCCGTGGCCCAGGTGCCCGCTGGCCTGCACCTGATCCGGCCGGGTTACCTGCACTTCAATGACCTGCCTGGCTACTTCGGCGGTGCCATGGTCGTCGCCTTCCCGAGCACCGGCGAGGGCTTCGGCCTGCCCGCGCTGGAGGCGATGGCGTGCGGCGCCCCGGTGCTCACCACGCACCGCACTGCACTGCCCGAAGTGGGCGGGGAGGCGGTTGCCTACACCGAGCCGGACGCGCAGAGCATCACGGTGGCGCTGCAGGGGCTGCTCGCGGATCCGCAGCGGCGCACCTCGCTTGGCGAAGCCGGATACGCCCGGGCCAGGGAGTTCAGCTGGGCGGCTTCGGCCGAGGCGCACATGATCAGCTACGAGCGCGCCGCGGGACAGGGCTAGCCCGCAAAAACCATTAAGCACGGGAACGGGACAGCAGCACACGCGCCAGCTACGCGCGCGCGGCCTGCGCGGTCTCGGCGCGGGCGGCTGTCAGAGGGGGATCTTCGAGCCAGGGCCTGCGCGGTCGCGGCGCAGGCGCCTCTTACAGGTATCCCTCGCAGCCGCGGCTGCGAAGCTCGTCGACCACCTGCTTGACCTCCTGAGCCCGGGAACGGTCGCACACGAGCAGCGCGTCGCCCGTGTCGGCGACGACCACGTTGTCGAGACCGACGATCGCGATGACCCTGCCGGTCGTCGAGACGATGACCGAGTCCTTCACGTCACGGGCGACGACCAGCGAGTCACCGGTGATCAGCAGGTTCCCTGAATCGTCGGTGGCCAGCGACTCGGCTAGCGAGTCGAAGTCGCCGACGTCGCTCCACGCGACGTCGGCGGGCACGGTGGCAACCTTGCCGGCCGCCGCCGCGGCCTCGAAGACGCCGTAGTCCACGGAGATCTTCTCCAGGCCCGGCCAGACATCCGCCAGGACCTCGTCGCGTGCGGGGGAGTCCCAGGCGTCGGCGATGCGGCCGATGCCCTCGCTGAGCTGCGGTCGCTGCCTGCGTAGCTCGTCCAGGAAGGTCCGGACGGCGAACACGAAGATTCCGGCGTTCCACAGGTACTGGCCCGACTCGAGGTAGGCCGCCGCCACCTCCCGGGACGGCTTCTCCTTGAACTCCGACACCTTCCTGGCGTCGGCTGTGACGTCTTCGCCCAGCTTCAGGTAGCCGAACCGGACCTCGGCGTGCGCCGGCCTGATGCCGATCGTGCTCAGGTAGCCGTTCCTGGCCGCGTCCGCCGCCTGCAGGATCGCCTGCGTGAACCGGTCCTGGTCGCCGATGAGATGGTCGGCGGAGAAGGCGGCCATGATCGCGTCGGGGTCGCGCCGTGCCAGCACGGCGCTCGCCAGGCTCACCGCCGCGCAGGAATCCTTGGGTGACGGCTCGGCCAGGATGTTCTCCGGCGGAACCTGGGGCAGCTGGCTTGCGATCGCGGCGGCGTGCGCAGCGCCGGTCACCACGTAGACCTGGGCCGGCGAGCTCAGCGGGGCAAGTCGGTCGACGGTGGCCTGCAGCAGGGACCGGTCGGTGCCGGTCAGCTGGTGCAGGAATTTCGGCCGCCCGGCGCGTGACAGCGGCCAGAGCCGGGTGCCGCTGCCTCCCGCGAGAATCGTGGAGTAGAGCATCTAGCCACTATGCCCGATCTCGCGCTGTCCTGGCGCACCAAGCCCAACGGCGGAGCCCGGCCGTGACGGCCGGCCGTGACGGCCGTCACCGCGGACTGGCCGACCGCCGGTGCCCTGCCGGATCTACTGTGGCATTGAGCACTTTCCGCCCGGCCACGGTCTGCAGCGGGCTCGGTTCGAGCCCCCCCGAATTGGGCAGGTAACGTCGCTTCCTTGACGCGCAGTGCTGGTGGGCCAACCGCGAAGGCACAGGTGAAGTTCATGACAGATCTGCCGCGCCTGACGGTGCTCGGGACCGGGTATCTCGGGGTAACGCACGCGGTATGCATGGCGTCGCTGGGGTTTGAGGTGCTGGGCGTCGACACCGACCCGCGTAAGGTGGCCCTCCTCACGTCGGGCGAAGCGCCGATGGCGGAGCCGGGTCTGACTGACTTGCTGTCGGAGGGGCTTACCTCGGGACGGCTCGGATTCACTTCGTCGTACGAGCGCGCGGCGGAGTTCGGTGACATCCACTTCGTCTGCGTGGGGACGCCGCAGCGCCGGGACGGGCACGGCGCGGACCTGTCGCAGCTGGAAGCCTGCGTGGCGGAGCTAGGGCCGCTGCTGGCGCGGCCATGCGTAGTGGCGGGCAAGTCAACGGTGCCGGTGGGCACGGCGGCCCGGCTGGCGGCGCGGCTGGCGGCGCTCGCGCCTGCCGGAGAGGCCGCAGCGCTGTGCTGGAACCCCGAGTTCCTGCGGGAGGGGCACGCCGTCGCTGACACGTTGCGGCCGGACCGGATCGTCGTGGGCGTGGGGGCA
Organism: Streptosporangiaceae bacterium; assembly: GCA_030040415.1. Classification (GTDB taxonomy): domain Bacteria; phylum Actinomycetota; class Actinomycetes; order Streptosporangiales; family Streptosporangiaceae; genus JAJYUU01. The sequence continues at coordinate 3,955 of JASHTT010000305.1, forward strand.
GGCCCGGCAGGCGAGCGGGCGGAGGCAGTCCTGCGGGTGGTGTTCAGCGCGATGACAGCGGCCGGCGTGCCGTTGTTCGTGACCGACCTGCCGACGGCGGAACTGGCGAAGGTCGCGGCTAACGCGTTCCTGGCGACGAAGATCTCGTTCATCAACGCGGTAGCCGAGGTGTGCGAGCTGAGCGGCGCGGACGTGGGCGTGCTGGCGGGGATCCTCGCCGCCGATCCGCGCATCGGCGGGGCCGGGCTGCGGCCCGGGCTCGGGTTCGGCGGCGGCTGCCTGCCTAAGGATGTCCGGGCGTTCGTCGACCGGGCCGCCGAGCTCGGCGCGGCGGACGCGCCTGCGCTGCTCGGCACGGTGGACGCGATCAACCTGGGCAGGCGCACTTCGATGGTGAACCTGGCCTGCGACGTGCTGGGCGGCTCGGTGGCCGGCAAGGCGGTCTGCGTGCTCGGTGCCGCGTTCAAGGCCGGATCCGATGACGTGCGGGACTCCCCGGCGCTTGACGTGGCGCACATCCTGCACGGGCTGGGCGGGCAGGTCACGGTGTACGACCCGGCCGCGATGCGGAATGCCGCCGCAACGCATCCGGGCCTGGCGTACGCGCCATCGGCGCTGTCCGCGGCAACCGGTGCCGATGTGGTGCTGGTGCTGACCGACTGGCCGGAGTTCGCCGCCCTGGACCCCGCGTTGCTTGGCGAGGTCACCGCTGCCCGCCGGATCATCGACGGGCGGTATGTCCTGGACCCGGCCGCCTGGCGCGCGGCCGGCTGGCTCTACCGCGCCAATGGGATCCCTGCTCCTGCCCCGTCGGACCAGCTTGCCTGAACAGCCGGGCGGGGCTGACCCGTTCCCTGCCTGATGGTTTTTGCGGGAAGCAGCGGCTGACCCGTCAGGTTAACGCTGCAGTGTCCCGCCGTCCGGCTGGCCGAAGGGGCGCGGACTAGGGTGAGGGTTGCCGAAACGGGAGGTAACGCCATCGCTACCGGCGAGACTGTCGAGACAGCCGAGTCACTCCAGACCAGCATGGGCAGGGTGCCTGCCAGCGCCATCCGCCGGGCACTGGCGCGGGCAAGGGACGGCAAGGCGCTCGACCAGGCAGAGGCGACCGTACTGCTGCACGCCCGCGGCGAGGACCTGACCGCGCTGCTCGGGCACGCCGCGCGGGTCAGGGACGCGGGCCTGCAGGCAGCCGGCCGGCCCGGCGTGATCACCTACTCGCGCAAGGTGTTCATCCCGATGACCCGGCTGTGCCGGGACCGCTGCGCCTATTGCACCTTCGCGACCGTGCCCGGCCGGCTGGACGCGCCGTTCCTGTCCCCGGACGAAGTGCTGGCGATCGCGCGCGACGGGGCGGCGCTGCACTGCAAGGAAGGGCTCTTCACGCTGGGCGACCGGCCGGAGGCGCGCTGGCAGGCGGCCAGGGACTGGCTCGATGCGCACGGTTACGACGACACGCTGTCCTACGTGCGCGCGATGGCGGTCTATGTGCTGGAGGAGACCGGGCTGCTGCCGCACCTCAATCCCGGCGTGCTGAACTGGCAGGACTTCCAGCGGCTCAAGCCCGTCGCACCGTCCATGGGGATGATGCTGGAGACCACGTCGCGGCGGCTGTTCACCGAGCGTGGTGGCGCGCACTACGGCAGCCCGGACAAGGACCCCGCGGTGCGGCTGCGTGTGCTGCAGGACGCGGGCCGGTGCAGCGTGCCGTTCACCACTGGCATCCTTATCGGCATCGGCGAGACGCTCGCCGAGCGCGCCGACT
>JASHTT010000306.1 GCA_030040415.1 Streptosporangiaceae bacterium
TCAAAAAGATCGATCAGGCGTCTAAGCCCTGGGCGCTGCTTCGGAGAGAGAATCAATGTGGCCGCGCGTGCGGGCTGGCTTTGGCTGCGCCCGTGGCGCTAGCAGACGCCTTCGTCAGACGTTGAAGCCCAGGGCGCGCAGCTGCTCCCGGCCGTCCTCGGTGATCTTCTCCGGCCCCCACGGCGGCAGCCAGACCCAGTTGATGCGGAAGTCCTGCACCAGGCCGTCGAGAGCGTTCTTTGCCTGGTACTCGATTTCGTCTGTCAGCGGACAGGCGGCGCTCGTCAGCGTCATGTCGATCGTCACCGTGCGGTCGGTCTCGACGGTCACCTCGTAGACGAGGCCCAGGTCCACGACGTTGATGCCGAGCTCGGGATCGACGACGTCGCGTAGCGCCTCGAGCACGTCCTCCACGTCGGGGGTGCCCCCGGCCGACTGACCGATTTCCCCGGTGACCGCTTGCGTGCTGTTCTCGGTCATAGCTGCTCCCTGTCCGCATCGGGCGCGTCCATCTCGCGCTCACTCAGCGCCCTGGCCGTCGCGTCTTTCCAGGCCATCCAGCCGAGGAGGGCGCACTTGATCCGCGCCGGGAACCTGGACACGCCGGCCAGGGCCACCGCGTCACCCAGCACGTCCTCGTCCGGCTCAGCCTCGCCGCGAGAATGCATCAGGCCGACGAACTCTTCACTGACCGTCATGGCCTCGCTGACGGTCTTGCCGATAACCAGATCGGCCATGACAGAAGCGCTCGCCTTGCTGATAGAGCAGCCGAGCGAGTCGTAGGAGACGTCCGCGACCGCCGGCTCGCCATCGGCGTCCTTCAGCGTGACCCGCAGTGTCACCTCGTCACCACAGGTCGGGTTCACGTGCCGTACCTCGGCGTCGAACGGCTCGCGCAAGCCAGCGTGCAGCGGGCGGGCGGCATGTTCCATGATGATCTCGGTGTACAGCGACTCGAGCTGCATCATGCTGTCCCGAAGAACTTCTGCGCCTGCCGGATCCCATCCACCAGGGCGTCCACCTCGGCGTGGGTGTTGTACAGGTAGAACGAGGCGCGCGTGCTGGCCTGCACGCCCAGGGCCCGATGCAGCGGCCACGCGCAGTGGTGACCGGCCCGGACGGCCACGCCCCGGTCGTCAAGCACCTGGCTGAGGTCGTGCGGGTGGATGCCTTCCACCGTGAACGAGACAGCGCCGCCACGCTGGACCGGCTCGGCCGGGCCGAGTATGCGCAGCCCGCCGATGCCGGCCAGGGCTTCCAGCGCGTGCCGCAGCAGGTCCCGCTCGTGCGCCTGGATGGCGCCAACGCCGACATCGGCGAGATAGTCGGTGGCCGCACCCAGACCGACAGCCTCGGCGATCGGCATCGTGCCGGCCTCGAACTTGTGCGGTGGCGGAGCAAAGGTGGAGCGCTCCATCCAGACGGTCTCGATCATCTCGCCGCCGCCCAGGAACGGCGGCATCGTCGCCAGCAGGTCGCGGCGCGCCCAGAGCACGCCGATACCTGTCGGCCCGCACATCTTGTGCCCGGTGAACCCGACAAGGTCGGCGCCGAGCGTGCGCACGTCCACCAGCCCGTGCGGCACCGATTGCGCGGCGTCCACCAGCACGAGCGCGCCGACCTCATGCGCGCGTGCGGCGATGTCGGCGATCGGATTGATGGTGCCGAGCACATTGGACTGGTGCGCCAGGGCCACGACCCGGGTCCGCGCGTTGATCAGCTCGTCCGCGCGGGACAGGTCCAGCCTGCCGTCCGGCGTCACGCCGAACCAGCGCAGCCTCGCGCCCGTCCGCTCGCACAGCAGCTGCCACGGCACGATGTTCGAGTGGTGCTCCATCTCGGTGATGACGATCTCGTCGCCCTCAGCCAGCCGTAGCCGCCCGCTGTCGGCACCGCCAGCACCCGCTGTCGCGTTCCCTATCGAGTAGGCCACCAGGTTGATCGCCTCGGAGACGTTCTTGGTGAACACCACCTCGGCCTCGTCGGCCGCCCCGATGAACGTCGCCACCTTGATCCTGGCGCCCTCGTAGGCCTGCGTCGCCTCCTCGCCAAGCTCATGCGTCGCGCGGTGGATGTTCGCGTTGTGCCGCTCGTAGAAGTCGGTCAGGGTGTCGATCACCTGGCGCGGCTTCTGCGACGTGTTCGCGCTGTCCAGGTAGACGAGCGGCCGCTCGCCGCGGACGTTCCGATCCAGGATCGGGAAGTCCTTGCGGATGCGCGCGACGTCCAAGCTCGTCTCCGCGGTCATGCCGCCGCTTCTCCCTTGACGAACCGCTCGTAGCCGCTGGTCTCCAGTTCCTCGGCCAGTTCCGGGCCGCCCTCCTGCGCGATCCGCCCGGCCACGAAGACGTGCACGAAGTCCGGCTGCACGTAGCGAAGAATCCTGGTGTAGTGGGTGATCAGCAGCACGCCGTGTGCCGGGTCGGCGCGGAACCTGTTGATGCCGTCCGCGACGACCTTGAGCGCGTCGATGTCCAGGCCGGAGTCGGTCTCGTCCAGGATGGCGATCTTCGGGTTGAGCAGTTCGAGCTGCAAGATCTCGTGCCGCTTTTTCTCGCCGCCCGAGAACCCCTCGTTCAGGTTCCGTTGCGCGAACGAGCCGTCGATGGACAACCGGTCCATGGCTTCGCGCAGTTCCTTGCCGAACGTCCGGATCTTCGGCGCCTCGCCGCGCACGGCGGTGATTGCAGTGCGCAGGAAGTTGGACACCGACACGCCCGGTACCTCGACCGGATACTGCATCGCCAGGAACAGCCCGGCGCGGGCCCGCGCGTCCACGCTCATCCCCAGCACGTCCACGCCGTCCAGCGTGATCGAGCCCTGGGTCACCGTGTACCTCGGGTGACCGGCGATGGCGTACGCCAGCGTTGTCTTGCCGGAGCCGTTCGGCCCCATGATCGCGTGCGTCTGGCCGGACGAGATGGTCAGGTCGACGCCGCGCAGCACCTCACGGCTCTCCCCCGCTGCATCCGTCACGCTGGCGTGCAGGTCACGGATCTCTAGCGTGGACATAGGTGGTAACTCCCTGTTCGGCTATCAGCTCACGGCCACGAGCACGTCGTCGCCGTCGATCTTCACTTTGTAGGTGGCTACCGGCTTGCTGGCCGGCGGCCCTGTTGGCTTTCCGGTGCGCAGGTCGAAGCACGATCCGTGCAGCCAGCACTCGACCGTGTGGTCGTAGATCTCGCCCTGCGAGAGCGGGACCTCCTCGTGCGAGCACTCGTCGTGCAGTGCAAACACCTCGCCATCGGCGCGCACGACGGCAACCGGCAGGCCGGCCACCTCGACGCCGATGGCGCCCTCCTCCGGCAGGTCGGACAGCGCGCACGCCCAGACAAACTCGCTCATCGAAGCTCCGCCTCGATCGCCGCGGTCACCCGGTCACGCAGTTCCGGCACCTCGATCCGCCCGATCAGCTCGCCGAAGAACCCGCGGATCACCAGCTTCCTGGCCTCATCGAAGGGAATGCCGCGAGCCATCAGGTAGAACAAGTGCTGGTCCTCGAGCCGGCCGCTGGCGCTCGCGTGGCC
>JASHTT010000307.1 GCA_030040415.1 Streptosporangiaceae bacterium
GTCAGCGGCCGGGGGGGTTGGCCGCTCGGCCGGGGGGTTGGCCGGGCCGGATCCGGGGGTTTACCTGCGGGGCGGGGGGTTGCCCCCAGGTCGGGCCGGGGTGCTGGCCGGGCCGGATCCGGGGGGCTTTACCTGCGGGGCGGGGGGTGCCCGCAGGTCGGGCCGGGTGGTTGGCCAGGGCTGGAACGCCGTCCTAGCCAGAGACCGGGGCGAGCTCTTCCCTGGGCTGCGGGGCGTAGCTGGCTAGGCTCTTGCGCAGCTTGTTCCGGCCTCGGTGCAGTCGCGACATCACGGTCCCAAGCGGAGTCCCCATCATCTGGGCGATGTCCCGGTACGGGTAACCCTCGATGTCGGCCAGGTAGATCGTCACCCGGAACTCCTCGGGGAGGTCGCGCAGCGCCTGCAGGATGTCGGAGTCCCCGAGCCTTTCGATCGCCTCTGCCTCGGCCGAGGCGGCCGGCCTGACCAGCGGGTCGCTGCTGGTCTGCCAGTCTTCCTGAAACGCGCCGCTTAGGTCCTGCTGCGGCTCCCGGCGCTTCTTCCGGTAGCCGTTGATGAAGGTGTTCGACAGGATCCTGTGCAGCCAAGCCCGCAGGTTGGTGCCCTGCTGGAACTGGTGGTAGCCGACGTACGCCTTGGTAAGTGCCTCCTGCAGCAGGTCCTCGGCGTCGCTTGGGTTCCTCGTCATCCGCAGCGCAGCCGGATACAGCTGACTCGCGTAGGGCATGACGTCCTGCTCGAATCGAACCGCACGGTCCGGCATCTGCGCTGTCTGGCTCACTGTCGCTCCGCTCTCTCGTGGACTGACACCCCTATGACGCGCCTAGGGGCCAGCACGATGCGTGATGTGCGTAACACAATCGATTACAGAGGGTGAACGATCCACGGCAGATAGCCCCGAACCAGGGCAAAACATCAAGATCAACTCGGAGTTCGCAGCGGCCGGAAGGGCGCCTTGGTGGCATCGCAGCCATAAGAAGGGCGGCAGCGCCACAACGGCGCCCAAAGAACTGGCGGCCGAGCCTAACTGACGAGAGGTCAAATCGCTACGAACGACGCGAAACGGCCGTCAGATCCAGCGGTGGAACCACATCCGGGACAGCCATGAGGTGTACGGGATCACCTGGGCAGTCAGGATCGGATAGATGTACGCGAAGTTCAGCAGGACCACGAACATGTAGACGCCAGCGGCCACCGCGCCGGCGGCGCGGCGCGCGGGTGCCGCCCGGGCAGGCCCGATGATCAATCCGAGGCATAGGGCTATCGCGATAACGAGGAAGGGATCGAAGGCGACGGCGTAGTAATAGAACTCGGTGCGGTTGTCGTGCCAGGCGTACCAGATCCACGGCACCCATCCGGCGAGGACGCCGAGCAGTACGGCGCCGGCCCGCCAGTCGCGAGTGGGCGGCCGGCCGAAGGTCAGATCGCCGATGAAGCCCGTCAGCCACCAGCCCAGGCAGAACAGCAGGGCCAGTGTTCCGCCCCACCAGATCGCTGGCGTGCCGATCGCGAGCACTTCCTGGGCGCAGCTCGATGACCCGCAGCCGCTGGGGGTGGCCCAGTAGAACGAGATGGGCCGGGCGAGGATCAGCCAGCCGATCGGGTTGGACTTGTACGACTGGAAGGTACTCAAGCCCAGGCCGAACTGGAGCATCCAGTGCTGGTACTGGTACCAGGAGTCCAGAGCCGACCAGATCGGAGTGTGGTTGCCGTGCTGGGCTGCCCAGTTCCTGTCGTAGCCGTCACCGGTCGCGAACCAGCCGCTCCAGCTGACCGTGTAGATGATGGCAGGGATCGCGATGAACCAGACCGGCAGCCACTTGGCGTCGCTTCGCAGGCCGCCGGCCAGCCAGTCCCGGTAGCCGGCCGCGCGCCGGGCACCGAGGTCCCAGATGATGGCCAGGCAGCCGAATGCGGGGACGTACCAGACCCCGTTCCACTTCGTGGCCATGGCCGCGCCGATGCAGACGCCGGCGAGGACTCGCAGCCAGCGGACGCCGAGCTTGGGCCCGCGCGTGGCATTGAGGTTCCCCCTAAAGGAGCCCATGCCGATCCCGGTGGCCACGACGGAACTGTCGCCCTGGCCGATCTCGGCCGTGACGGCGGAGCTTTCGGCGGTGCCGACGCCGGAAGCCGCGGCCGCCGCCGCGAGTCTCGCTTGGGTCCGATCCCTGTCGATGACCAGGAACCCGAAGGCCGCGAGGATCCAGAACATCAGGAAGATGTCCAGGATGGCGGTCCTGCTCAGCACCAGTTCCAGGCCGTCGAGCGCCAGCAGCAGGCCCGCCACACAGCCCAGCAAGGTGGAACGAGTCATCCGGCGCGCGATCCTGGCCGTCAGGAGGATCGACACGGTCCCGATCAGCGCCACGGAGAACCGCCAGCCGAACGGCGTGAGCCCGAATGCCCACTGCCCGACCGCCATCATTATCTTGCCGAGCGGCGGGTGAGCCACGATCTCGCCGATGAAGTGGCCGTTGGAGAGCTTGTAGAAGTTCGGGTTGCCCTGGACCAGCAGGCTGTTGACGTTACTGACGTGCTCGAGTTCAACCCCGTGGTGCAGGATCGAGTTGGCGTCCGGCACGTAGTAGGTCTCGTCGAAGACGACGGCCTTGGGCGTGCTCAGCCGGTAGAACCTAAGGAACCCGCCGAACAGCATGACGAGCAGCGGCGCTGCCCAGCCCCAGAAGGCGCTGCCCGGTATCACCCGCGACCCGCGCCCGGCCGTGGCGGGCGGGGCTTCCGCCCGCTCGGCGATCGACACGCTCTGGTATGCCTCCATCGAGAGCAATGTTAGGGGGCAAGGCGCCGAGCGCGCGCCCCGCAGGCGAGCAGGGAACCAATGAATACGCCGGATAAGACCGATAAGAACGGGAACGGGACGTTGACGATCGCGGCCGTCCCCATAGGCCAGCCGGACGATGGGTCACTGCGGTTGCGCACGGCCCTGGCGGCGGCCCCGCTGATCGCGGCCGAGGACACAAGGCGAGTCCGGCGGCTGGCGACCGCGCTCGGCGTGCAGCTCACAGCGCGGCTGGTGTCTTACTACGACGACGTGGAAGCCCGCCGGGTACCCGCGCTGCTGGCCGAACTCGAGGCCGGCCGGGACGTGCTACTCGTCACCGACGCCGGGATGCCGGGGGTCAGCGATCCCGGGTACCGCCTGGTGACGGCGGCGATCGAGGCGGGGGTCAGGGTGCGTGTGCTGCCCGGGCCGTCAGCGGTGACGGCCGCATTGGCGGTATCCGGCCTGCCCTCTGACAGGTTCGTGTTCGAGGGCTTCCCGCCGCGCCGGGCTGGCGAACGCGCCAGCAGGTTCGCTGACCTGGCGGCGGAAAGGCGGACGCTTGTCTTCTTCGAGTCCCCCCGCCGGCTGCCGTCCACGGTGGCCGAACTCGCCGCCGCTTTCGGCCCGGACCGGCGCGCCGCGATCTGCCGGGAACTGACTAAGACGCACGAGGAGGTGCTCCGCGGCACACTGGGCGAGCTTGCCGAGCGCGTGGCCGACGGCGTACTCGGCGAGATCACGCTGGTCGTGCACGGGGCGACCGAGGCGGCCAGCCAGCTCCCGGTCGGCACCGCGATCGAGCTGGTGCTCGGCCTGGAGCGGGCGGGCGCAAGCCGGAAAGACGCGGTCGCTGCGGTGGCGGCCGAGCACGGCCTGCGCAGGCGCGACCTGTACGAAGCTGTCGTCAAGAGCCGCTCACACCCGCCGCCGGACGGCATGATGACCGACTGATCCTGATTAAGGCGATGTGTCTGAGTCGTGGGGGTGGAGTTCTTACGGCCCCGGCCGTAAGAACTCCACCCCCACGACTCGCGGCTAGATCAACGCGCATCCGGTGGCACGATCCACTGGCGCCGACGGGGCTGATCGCGTGATCCGTCCCTCGCACCAGTCCGGTCGGCCAGAATGGCCTTGTGGATACGACTGCGCACGTCCAGGCGCTGAATGCGGACGGCAAGCTGCTGGCGGACGCCGCGGAGCGGGCCGGGCTCCTGACTGCGGTGCCGTCCTGCCCCGGCTGGCAGGTCCGCGACCTGCTGAGGCACCAGGGCTATGTGCATAGCTGGGCGACGCGCTTCGTTGGCGAGCAGCTGGCGTCGCCTGGCCCAAGAGTGACAGAGGCAGAGGTGCTGGCGATGGACCCGCCGTCCGACGCCGATCTGCTCGCCTGGTTCCGAGATGGACACGCAGCGCTCGTCGCCGCGCTGTCGGGTGCGGACCCGGACGTGTCCTGCTGGACGTTCCTGGCGGCGCCGTCGCCGCTGGCTTTCTGGGCGCGCAGGCAGGCGCACGAAACCGCGATCCACCGGACCGACGCGGAGCTGGCGGCCGGCGCGCTGACGCCATTCGGCACGCAGTTCGCCGCGGACGGCATCGACGAGCTGATCATGGGCTTCCTCGCCAGGAACGCCAAGCGGCTGCCGGCCGACGTGGCACAAGGCCCGTACCGGTCGATCGAGCTGACCGCCACAGATGCGGAGCAGAGCTGGCACGTCGACCTCACGGCCGAGGCCGGCCGAGTCGCGCGAGTCAGCCGACTCGGCCCGGAGGGGCAGTACTCGGCGCCGGGCGTTCCCGCGGGAACGCCCGGCGCTCAGCCCGACTGTGAGCTGGCCGGGCCCGCGGCCGGGCTTTACCTGCTGCTGTGGAACCGGGCCAGCCCGGCTGATGCTGGAGTGACGGTGAGCGGTGATCCCGGCGCGCTCGTGGCTTGGCGGGGCGGGGTGCACATCACCTGGTAGCTGCCGTCCTCCGGCCCGCCGTGCAGCCCGCAACTGCCCGGCTCCCCTAGGCTGGTTTACATGACCAGCCGTCACATTCTCGCCTGTGCTGCGTGGCCCTACGCCAACGGCCCGCGCCACATCGGCCACGTCTCCGGCTTCGGGCTGCCCTGCGACATGTTCGCCAGGTACCAGCGAATGATGGGTAACCCGGTGCTGATGGTGAGCGGCACCGATGAGCACGGCACCCCGATCCAGGTACAGGCGGACGCCGAGGGGCTGACCGCGCGCGAGCTCGCGGACCGCTACAACCGGGTCATCGCGCAGGACCTGGCGGGCCTGGATATGTCCTATGACCTGTTCACCCGCACGACGACCCGCAACCACTATGCGGTCGTGCAGGACATGTTCCTCGGCCTCTACGAGAACGGCTACATCTTCCCGCGCAAGGCCCTAGGGGCGATCTCCCCGTCTACCGGCCGCACGCTGCCCGACCGCTACATAGAGGGAACGTGCCCGATATGCGGATTCGACGGAGCACGTGGCGACCAGTGCGACAACTGCGGCAACCAACTGGACCCGATCGACCTGATAAATCCGCGGTCGAAGATCAACGGCGAAACGCCGGTGTTCGTCGAGACCGAGCAGTTCTTCCTCGACCTGCCCGCATTCGCTGACGCGCTGGGCACGTGGCTGCAGAGCAAGAGCGGGCAGTGGCGGCCGAACGTGCTGAAGTTCTCGCTGAACCTGCTGGGTGACCTGCAGCCGCGCGCGATCACCAGGGACCTGGACTGGGGCGTGCCGGTTCCGCTCGATGACTGGCGCGACCTGCCCGACAAGCGCATCTACGTCTGGTTCGACGCGGTCATCGGATACCTGTCGGCCTCGGTTGAGTGGGCACGGCGGATCGGCGATCCGGACGCCTGGCGTGCGTGGTGGCAGACGGAGGACGCCGAGAGCTACTACTTCATGGGCAAGGACAACATCGTCTTCCACGCCGAGATCTGGCCGGCGATGCTGCTCGGTTACGCGGGCAAGGGCG
>JASHTT010000308.1 GCA_030040415.1 Streptosporangiaceae bacterium
TCGGAGGGCCGGGAGATCGCCGCCCGGCTAGCGGTCAAGATCGGCTCTGGAGTGCTGACCGACGTCGTCGGGCTGGGTGACGGGCTGGTCGCCGAACAGTCGATCTTCGGCGGCGCCATCACGGTCCAGTCCAGGGTCCGGACCGGCACGCCGATCATCGCGGTCCGGCCGAACGCCGTGACGCCAGAGCCCGCGGCTGGGCCGGCGGAGATCGAGCCGGTGAGCGTGCCGGTTTCGGACGCGGCCAAGACTGCGCGGGTGACCGGGCGGGTGATAGCCGAGCGCGGCGAGCGGCCCGAGCTTACCGAGGCCTCGATCGTGGTGTCCGGCGGGCGCGGCCTCGGTTCTGGTGAGCACTTCAAGCTCATCGAGGAGCTTGCCGACTCTCTCGGCGCCGCTGTCGGCGCGTCCCGGGCCGCGACCGATGCGGGCTGGTACCCACACCAGTTCCAGGTCGGCCAGACCGGCAAGACGGTGTCTCCGCAGCTGTACATGGCCGTTGGCATCTCGGGGGCGATCCAGCACCGGGCCGGCATGCAGACGTCCAAGACGATCATGGTGATCAACAAGGACCCGGAAGCGCCGATATTCGAGCTAGCCGACTTCGGCGTGGTGGGTGACCTGTTCAAAGTGGTGCCGCAGCTAGTCGAGGAGATCGGCAAGCGGTCCGCGGGCTGACGGCGTCGCCCCCCGATACCCCCGCGGCGCCCGGCGGGGGGCGATCCCGGACAACCGTTGGCGGGAGGCTGAGCGGGCCTGGCCAGGCCGTCGGCGGGCTAGGCTTGAGGCATCATGTCTGACACCGACGCTGCCGAGCTTGACCAGGCGCCGCACCTGGCCCGCCGCGCGGTCCAGGTGTCCCCGGTCTACCTCGACCACGCGGCGACCACGCCGCTGCTGCCCGCCGCCCTGGCAGCGATGACCGAGGAACTGGCGCAGCTCGGCAACGCGTCGTCGCTGCACAATGCCGGCCGCCGGGCCCGGCGGGTGGTCGAGGAGTCCCGCGAGATCATCTCCGAGGCATACGGCGCCCGGCCCAGCGAGGTCGTCTTCACCAGTGGCGGTACGGAGGCGGACAACCTAGCGGTCAAGGGCTTGTTCTGGGCCAGGCGCGCTGCCGATCCGGCAAGATGCCGTGTGCTGGCCTCGGCGACCGAGCACCACGCGGTGCTGGACAGCGTGTCCTGGCTGGCCGAGCACGAGGGTGCGCAGTCGGACTGGCTGGCCGTTCAGCCGGACGGCACCGTCAGCCCGGAGACGCTGGCCGACGCGATCGAGCGGGACCCTGCCACCGTTGCCGTGGTCAGCGTCATGTGGGCCAACAACGAGGTGGGCAGCGTCCAGCCCGTCGCTGAGCTGGCGGCTACGGCCGCGGAGTATGGAGTGCCGTTCCATAGTGACGCCGTACAGGCGGCAGGGCAGCTGCCGGTCAGCATGGCGGCAACCGGCGCGACCGCGCTGACGATCACCGCGCACAAACTCGGCGGGCCGGTAGGCGTCGGCGCGCTGCTGCTGGCCAAGGGTGAGCAGCCGGTCCCCGTGCTGCACGGCGGCGGCCAGGAGCGCGACGTGCGCTCGGGCACGCTGGACGTTCCGGCCATCCGCGCGTTCGCTGTCGCCGTCCAGGAGGCGAGGCAGCGGGCTGGCGAGGAGGCCGAGCGCCTTGCCGGGCTGCGGGACGACCTGATCGCCCAGGTCCTGGCTGCGGTGCCGGACGCGGTGCTGAACGGAACGCCCCCAGGTCCTGGCCGGCTGCCGGGCAACGCGCACTTCTCCTTCCCTGGCTGCGAGGGAGACGCGCTGCTCATGCTGCTGGATGCCCGTGGCATCGCCTGTTCCACCGGGTCTGCCTGCACGGCCGGCGTCGCCCAGCCGAGCCACGTGCTGCTGGCCATGGGAGCCGACGAGGCGCGGGCGCGTGGCTCGCTGCGGTTCTCACTCGGCCATACGTCGCGGCAGTCCGACGTGGACGCGCTCGGCGCGGTCATCGGCGAGGTCGTCGAGCGCGCCAGGCGGGCATCGCGCTAGCTGTCAGTTCGGCATCGGCCTCCGAATCATGCGGGAAACTCACGCGTAGCCGATGGACCCGCGGGCTAGCAGCTGTCTACGCTGGCTAGTGGGGTGCCGGGAAGCCTGGTCGGCGCGGAAGCTGTCGCTGCTCGCCCGAACCGGAGGGCCAAATGATCAGCACCCAGAACCTGATCGGCCTGATCGGGGGCATTGCCCTCGTCGTCTACCTCTTCGTAGCCCTGACGCATCCCGACTGGTTTTAGGCCGCCCGTGGCACTGCGGGTGTCCGGCTGTCAGCTGGGCTTGACGGCCACCAGCAAGAACATGCGCTGGTTAGCCGTGACCGGCCACGCGGAACGGTCCTCGTAGAGGGCCCGCAGCCGTCCCCGGTACTCGTCCAGGTCGTATCCGGGGATCGCCCAGCTCACCACCCGCAGGTAGTACACGATGCCCGCGATGTCGTTGAACTGGATGCGTTCTGCGCCGCTGACTGCTTCCTGCACGGACAGGCCCGCGTCGGTCACCTGGCGCTCGGCGAGCGGAAGCCACGAGTCCGGCCCGTCCGGCACCTCGATGCCGAGCACTCCCGCCAGTTCGTCATAGCTGTGGTAATCGACCTGCTGGGTGATGAACGTGCCGCCCGGCCGCAGGACCCGGCTGACCTCGCTGGCCAGGAATGACTCGTGACGGTTGCTGACCAGGTCGAACGACGCGTCGCGAAACGGCAGGCGGCCGTGCACGGCCGAGGCATCCTGCGCCATGTTGTCCAGCGCTCCCTCGTCCTGCACTACCGGGATGCCGACAGGCACCAGGCGCCGGCCGGCCACCGGCACGTTCGGCGGCCACGCCTCGGTCGCAACGGTCCGCGGTGCCAGGGCTCGCAGCCTGGACAGCACCTCTCCGCCCCCCGTTCCCATATCCAGCATCGTCCCGGCCTTTGCTGCCAGGTCGGCGACGCGGGTGCGGTAGTCCCACGGCGGGGGCGTGGTCGATGAGTGCCGGGCCAGCCAGGAGAAATCCCAGCCGCTGAACGGCGCCGTCATGCCCTCGGCCAGCTGCTCGTCGAAGTCGGTCACCGTGCCAGCCTGCCAGCGCGGCCTGGCCGGACGCCACTGGGTTGTCCCAGCGGGCCCGGCTCGCGTTTGGCGGTCCCGCCGCAGCTGTCCGGCGCCGCGAGCGACGGGACCCGTGGCAGCGGTGCATAAGCTGGGGGATTGTGACTACGTTGCGGGTGCTGGCTGCCATGTCTGGCGGCGTCGACTCGGCCGTCGCGGCGGCAAGAGCCGCACAGGCCGGGCATGACGTGACCGGAGTGCACCTTGCGCTGTCGCGCAACCCCAGCTCGTACCGCACGGGGGCACGCGGGTGCTGCACGCTGGAGGACGCGCGGGATGCCCGGCGAGCGGCCGATGTGATCGGCATCCCGTTCTACGTGTGGGACATGGCCGATCGGTTTCACGCTGACGTGGTCCAGGATTTCGTCGCGGAGTACGCCAGCGGGCATACCCCGAACCCGTGCCTGCGCTGCAACGAGAAGATCAAGTTCGCCGCGGTCCTGGACCGGGCGGTCGCGCTGGGTTTCGACGCCGTCTGCACCGGGCATCACGCCCGGCTCGACCGGGTGCCGGAGACCGGCCTGACCCGGCTGGTGCGAAGCGTCGATCCGGCGAAGGATCAGTCGTACGTGCTCGCTGTGCTGACGGGCGAGCAGCTGGGCCGTGCGATGTTCCCACTCGGCGGCAGTACCAAGGACCAGGTCCGCAAGGAGGCAGCGGACCGGGGCCTCGGCGTCGCCGACAAGCCGGACAGTCACGACGTCTGCTTCATCGCCGACGGCGATACGCGCGGCTTCCTCACCCGGCAGCTCGGCAGTGCGCCCGGGCCGATCGTGGATACCGACGGCACGGTGCTGGGCAGCCATGACGGCAGCTATGGCTTTACCGTCGGCCAGCGCAAGGGCCTGCGACTCGACAAGCCGGCTGCCGATGGCCAGCCGCGGTTCGTGCTGAGCATCGAGCCGGTAACCCGCACCGTCACCGTCGGCCCTGCCGAGGCGCTCGACGTCACCGAGATCTCGGCGAGCAAGCCTGTGTGGTCCGGGTGCACGCCGCCAGCGGGCCCGGTCGACTGCGTGGTGCAGTTGCGCGCGCACGGCGAGGTGCACGCCGCGGTGTGCGAGCCGGACGGTGATCTCGTCGAGATCAGGCTCCGCGACCCCGCGCGGGGCATCGCGCCCGGTCAGGCGGCGGTCTTCTACGACGGCGACGCGGTGCTCGGCAGCGCCACCATCGTCACGGCGCGGCCAGGTTGTCCGGTGCCGTGAACAGGCCGCGCCAGGAAACCGGGATCTGATCTGTCGGCTTCTGGAACCTCGCTGCCGACGGGTAGCCGTCGTCGGGGTGGCGACCGCACGGCGTGAAGCCCGCCGCAACGTAGTAGCTGTGCAGCCCGAGGTTCGTCGTCCAGGCGCTGACCCTGACCCAACGGGCGCCGAGTTCCTGGCGCGCCGTTCGGCCTGCCCAGTCCAGCAACGCTGAGCCCAGCCGGTGGCCGGCATAGCTGCGGGCGACCACGAGACGATGCACGTAGATCGCCGGGTCGTCGTGCTGCCCCTGACCCCAGTAAGGATCGTGGTCAGGATCCGCGGTGATTGTCGCCGCTGGCGTATCCCGGTCCCAGCAAATCCAGGTCTTGCCCGCTCGCAGCGACGCCAGGATCCTGCTGTCCCGGCCTGTGCGGTTCGGCCAGGGCGTTGCCCACTGGTCGGTTTCCTTGTGATCCCTGAGCCACCGCGCGGCTTCGTCGATCAGGCCGATGATCCCTGGCATGTCCTGGAGTCTGGCTCGGCGCAGGGTCAGGGGCCAATGTGGCATATAGCAATGATCCGCCGTGTATAGGTGGTGGCGCCATTGCTCTCGATTGCGCTTAGACGCGGTGACTGCTCGGGCGCGGTGACGGTCCGGGCGCGGCGACTGCTCAGGCGCGGTGACTGCTCAGACGCGGCGACGGCCCAGGCTTATGCCTGGGCCGTCGCCGCACTCTTTCGATGTCAGAAAATCGGAGACTTGGGGTCATAGTGCTCGTACCGGTACTGTGCTGACGGTCCAGCATGACGCTTTGTCAT
>JASHTT010000309.1 GCA_030040415.1 Streptosporangiaceae bacterium
TTGCCTGCCGAGCGATCGCGGAGACGTGAACCGGGGTCGGCCACTAAGCGACCTCGCGCCAGCGCCTGCTCTCGCCGACCGGAGGCGCCGACCGGAGGTTCAAGCGCCCGCTCGCGCTGACTGCGGCCTCACTTATACGTATAAAAGGTAAATACGTAAGTCATGGGTGCGCGCTTACTGGTCCTATCACACCAGTAAGCGCGCACCCATGATTCTCACTGATCATTTTCCTGTGTTCGGATAAGGTTATAAGAGCGATTTATCACTAATTTGTTTTGACGCGGTCGAGCTTACCGGTCCGCCGCACGTCAGTTGCGGCCCGGGAAAACTGCTAAGCGCCCAGACCAGCGCCGTGATTTACTCTGTGAGCGGCACCAGTTCCGATCCTCGAGGGAGGGTAGATGCGCGAGGCGTACATATCCATCGCTATGGCCTTTAAGACCGATTCGAAGGGTATGACGCGCGTTGCGCACGACACTCAACCTGGGGATCCTGGCGCATGTAGACGCCGGTAAGACCACCCTGACCGAGCGGCTGCTGTATGCCGCGCATGTCATCGACGCGCTCGGCAGCGTCGACAAGGGCACGACCCAGACCGACTCGCTTGCGCTCGAGCGGCAGCGCGGGATCACGATCAAGTCGGCCGTCGCCTCGTTCGGGATCGGCGACGTCACCGTCAACCTCATCGACACGCCGGGCCACCCCGACTTCATAGCCGAGGTGGAGCGCGTGTTCAGCGTGCTCGACGGCGCCGTCCTGGTGATCTCGGCGGTGGAAGGCGTTCAGCCGCAGACCCGGATCCTCATGCGCACACTGCAGCGGCTCGAAATTCCTGTGCTGTTGTTCGTGAACAAGGTGGACAGGGGCGGCGCCGACCCGCAGCGCGTGCTGCGCGCGATTCGGTCCCGGCTGCACGTTCCTGCCGTCGCGATGGGCGCGGTGCACGGGGCGGGGACGCGCACGGCCGGCGTCACGCCTCTCGACGGCGACCGCGACCTCCGGACCGGGCTGATCGAGCTGCTAGCCGATCAGGACGACAGTCTGCTGGCCGCGTACCTCGCGGGCGACGACGGCCTCCCGGACAACCGGCTCTGGTCTGCGCTGGCCGCGCAGACGGAGGCCGGGCTCGTGTACCCCGTCTTCTTCGGATCGGCGATCACCGGCGCCGGGGTGCCAGAGCTCACCGAGGGCATAGCGGGGCTGCTGCCGGCCGCTGCCGACGACCCGGACGGTCCGGTAGCAGGCAGCATCTTCAAGATTGAGCGCGGCGGCAGCGGCGAGAAGATCGCTTACGTCCGGATGTTCTCCGGGACTGTGCGGAACCGAGACCGGCTGCCGTTCGGTGACGGCCTGGAGGGCAAGGTCACCGCGCTCGCCGTGTTCGACCGCGCGGCGGCATCGCCGGCTCCCTGCCTGCACTCCGGCCAGATCGGCAAGCTGTGGGGCCTCCGGGGGGTCCAGATCGGCGACCGAATCGGCGAGCCGGGACCGGGCAGCGACAGCCACGAATTCCCGCCTCCCACGCTGGAGTCTGTCGTGGTAGCCACCGATTCTGCTGATCGCGAGCGGATGCGAGTCGCCCTGGGCCAGATAGCCGAGCAGGACCCGCTGATCAACGTGCGCCAGGACGACGAGCGGCACGAGATCTCGGTCTCGCTGTACGGCGAGGTGCAGAAGGAGGTAATCCAGGCCACCCTCGCGGCCGACTACGGCATCGAGGTGACGTTCCGCGAGACGTCGACGATCTACATCGAGCGGCCGGCCGGCACGGGTAGCGCGATCGAGCCGCTCACCTCGGACGACCACCCGTACTCGGCCACGATCGGGCTCACCGTCGGGCCTGCGGCGCCAGGCTCGGGCCTCTGCGTGCGGCTCGAGGTCGACCCGCGCACGATGCCGCTGCACATCTACAAGACGGCGGCCGGCTTTGCTGCGGCGATGACCTCCTACGTCCGCAGGTCGTTGCAGGTCGGCCGGTACGGCTGGCAGGTTACGGATTGCCTGATCAGGATGACCGAGTGCGGTTACTTCGTCGGTGACGGGCCGCGGAAGAAGATACTGCCGACCCCGGCCACGACGGTTGCCGACTTCCGCAAGCTCACACCACTAGTCATCGGGCAGGCGCTGGAACGAGCGGGCACCGTCGTCTGCCAGCCCATGGCCAGCGTCCGTGTGGAGACTCCGACCACGCGTCTCGGCGCGGTGCTGTCCGCTCTGGCCCGCCTCGGCGCGGCGCTGGGCGCACCAGTGCCGAACGGCGACCTGACAGCCGTCGAGGCGGTGCTGCCGTCCGACACCGTGCACCTGCTCCAGCATCAGCTACCTGGCCTGACCGGCGGCGAGGGAGTGCTCGACACTGGTTTCGGCGGCTACCAGCCGGTGCGCGGCCGCTTCCCGGTCCGCCGCCACTAAGGACTGCCGGCCCCGATCGAGTTCGAGCCGAACCCGGCGCCTGTCAGGGCAGCAGCCAGCCGACGCTCGGCAATGGCGCTCCCAGAGCTGAGCTTGGCGCCGGCCCGCCTGGGGCCGGCGCCAAGCTGCTGTCTAACCGGAGAAAGTAGTGCCCGAGCCGGCTACCTGGACACGACGCCAGGCGCTACCGGGCGTCGCCCAGTAGTACTGCAGCGTGTTGCTCGAGCCCTCGGCGACAATGTCGGCCTCGCCCTCGGGATCCACCGCGCGGACGAACAGCGACGGCCCAGCGAAGATGCTGCTCGTCCCGCCGATCTGCGCGTGCGACCACGAGCTGCCAGGGGTGGCCCAGTAGTACTGCAGCGTATTGCTCTTCCCCTCGGCCACGATGTCGGCCTCGCCCTCGGGATCCACCGCGCGGACGAAGATCGACGGTGCCGAGTACGTGCTATCAGACCCGCCGACCTGTGCGTGCGCCCACGAGCTGTCAGGCGTCGCTTCGTAATACTGCAGCGTATTGGTCTTTCCCTCGGCCACGATGTCGGCCTCACCCTCCGGATCCACCGACCGGACGAAGATCGACGGCGCCGAATACGTGGTATCCGTCCCAGCGACCTGGCTCTGGTGCCACGCACTGCCAGGCGTAGCGTCGTAGTACTGCAAGGTGTTGCTCTTCCCCTCGGCCACGATGTCCGCCTCACCCTCCGGATCCACCGACCGGACGAAGATCGACGGCGCCGAGTACGTGCTGTCCGTCCCACCGATCTGGCCGTGGTTCCAGGCACTGCCGGGCGTGGCCCAGTAGTACTGCAGCGTGTTGTTCTTCCCCTCGGCCACGATGTCCGCCTCACCCTCCGGATCCACCGACCGGACGAAGATCGACGGCGCCGAGTACGTGCTGTCCGTCCCACCGATCTGGGTGTGATGCCACGAACCGCCTGGCGTCGCCCAGTAGTACTGCAGCGTGTGGTTCGCTCCCTCGGCCACGATGTCCGCCTCGCCGGCGGGGTCCACGGCGCGGACGAAGATCGACGGCGCCGAGTACGTGGTACCCGCTCCCGCTATCTGGGCGTGATCCCAGGAGCCGCCCGGCGTCGCCCAGTAGTACTGCAGGCTGTGATTCGCCCCTTCGGTGACCAGGTCCGCTTCGCCTACCGGATTGCCCGTCCGCACGGCGACCCCGCTGCCGGGTTCTTGGCCGATCGGGTAAGCGTCGCCGCATGATGGCGAGCTAGTCGAAGCGCTGGAGGTCTCCCCGGCCTGGAGCGTGTCCTCGCCGAGTCCCGGGCCGGCGGGCAGGTGGAGGTTGTTGGTCTCGCCGGTGTATCCACCCGGCAGCTCGCACGACGGGATCAGGTTGGCGTTGCCGTCATTGAGGGTCGACCTGAGTATCAGCGTCGTGCCCGAGCTGAAATGCGCCTCGGTACCGTCGCCGTCACCGACGATCGTCCATTCGGCGCTCCTCCAGTAGGCGTACAGGTCGATCTTGTTACCTGTGCTCACCGTGTAGGTCTTGCCGGCGGCCGTCAGGGTCAGGCTGTCGCCGCTGGCGCTGGCCTTTGCGGTCACGCTCACGGTGGGCAGTTCCTGCACGGTCAGGGCGTCGGCGCTTGGCAGTTCCTCGCCTGGTGAATTGGTGTAGCAATCGGTGTCGCCGCCACCTGGACTGTAGGCGGCCCAGCCTGACGGGCAGGTCGTGTTGTAGTCGATCAGCCAGTACTGGATAAAGATCCCGTTATATGTGGTGGAGTAGACGAACTGCTCCCAGCCGTAGCAACCGCTCGGCGACGGGGATCCCGAGCAAACCGGCGAGCTGAAGAACTCGCTGTTGAGCTGCAGCGAGAAGGTGTTGGCAACCTGCCCTCCGGTACCGTTTTGCTGTCCGGTCTCGGTGGTCCCCGGCGTGATGCTGTCGAACGACCCGGTCACGCTGGACAGCGGTTTGCTGGTCACGGCCGAGTAGTCGAAACCGTCGCCTACGGTCTGCGGGCCGGACTTGGCCGAAGCACCACGCGGCAGGTAACGGCGATCCGGGGCGGTGCTGCACTCGGTCCGCCGCCACTGCACCAGCGGGTAGGACCCGGTAAAGCAGCCCTTGCCCGGCGCACGAAGCTCTCGCATGGCCTGCTGCCACCTTGCGGTGCTGGCCGGGGTCGGGCTGCTGCCCGCCGCCGCCGCGACCGACGACCCGAGCAGCGCCAGCATGGCCGCTGCGGATACCATCCCGGCAAGTCGCGCCGGGCGACCACGCATCA
>JASHTT010000310.1 GCA_030040415.1 Streptosporangiaceae bacterium
GTGAGGGTGACCTGGGCGAGGTCCTCGGCGGCGTGCCAGTCTCCGCAGAGCAGGAACGCGGTGCGCCGCAGCCGCGGGAACGCGGCCTCGGCAAACCTGGCAAACTCGTCGCCGTCGGTCGTCATCTAGGCACGCGCTTCTCCGAAACCGACAAGGTCACCGGATCATGAGCCTCTGCCTAGATAGATGCGCTGGACCGCCCTTCCGGTTGGAACGGACCGGCAAAAACCCGCGGAGCACTAGCCCTGCGAAACCCGCGAGACCTTCGCCGAGCTGGCGCGCTCGTCCCGCACCACGCTCTCGAAGTGCGCGAACGTGACCGGACGGGCCGGTCACGTTCGCGCTTCCGGCTGAACCTGCGTTTCCTGCCGTCGCGCCGCCGTCAGCAGGTCAGCAGGTCAGCAGGTCTTCGTGCTGCACGTCCAGAACTCCGGGTAGAACGTCAGCAGCGGGTTCTGCGTGACGTTGTGCAGAT
Source organism: Streptosporangiaceae bacterium (assembly GCA_030040415.1). Lineage (GTDB taxonomy): Bacteria > Actinomycetota > Actinomycetes > Streptosporangiales > Streptosporangiaceae > JAJYUU01. The sequence goes on from JASHTT010000310.1 coordinate 476, forward strand.
TGACGCTGACGGCCTGTGTCCCGACAGCGAACGGCAGCCACAGCAACGGGACTTGCGCGGCGGTGTAGTCGGCGTAGGCATCGAAGGCCGCCAGGCTGTTGCTGGTGTGGGTAGCGCTGATCAGCTTGTCCATCTCGGCGTTGGAGTAGCTGCCCGAGTTGTCGGGCACGCCGGTCTGGAACAGCGGCTCGCCGGTCGGCTCGAAGCCCGGACCGTCGAACAGCCAGCTGCCCAGGAACAGGAAGTCCCAGCTGCACCGGGCCTGCGTGGGCGTGCAGGGCACGGTGTCGGCCAGCAGGCTGTCGAAGGTCTCCGCATCAGCGCTGAGCTGGATGCCTGCTTGGGCGAAGCCCGACTTCAGGATGGCGACGTTGTCTGCCTGGACCGTGTTGCCCGAGCTGTAGAGCATCGTGAACCTGGCCTGCGAGCCCTTCGCAATGCCAGCACCGCAGTCGGCGGCGCCGCTGCCGGCAGTCTCGCACGTCAGCACCCCGCCGACCTTCTTCCAGCCATGGGCGGCCAGCAGGGCCTCGGCCTTGGCCGGATCATAGGGATACGGGCCCTGGCCGGCGTTCTCCTTCATGACCGGGGTCACCCACTGGCTGGGCGGCTCCGACGGCACGCCGGCCGACGTCGGATACCAGTAGCCGCGGCCGACCGAGGTGTCAAAGCCGAGCTGGTTGTTCAGCTCCATCAGCGCCTGGCGGAAGTACAGCTGCCTGAACATCGGCCCAACCGTCGGGTTGTTGAAGTTGATGTAGGAGTAAGCGATGCCGAACTCGTACTCGGGCTGCAGCACGTAGCCAGCCGAGGCCAGCGGGTTCGTGGGTGGCAGGAAGCCCTTCCCGGCTGGCGCCAGGTCCGTCGACTGCACCCCGGTCCCGCCGTTGGTCACAGCGCCGCCCATGCTCAGCGCGCCAGTCCGCAACGCGGTGTAGACCGCGGTGTCGGAGGTATAGGTGACGAACTTCAGCTCTGCGATCGACGGCTTCGGGCTGCCGGAGTACTTCGGGTTCGGCGCGAACGCGTAGTCGCCGTTCACGTGGTAGGACGTCAGCCTGAACGGGCCGTCGACTACCTGCCAGAGCGGGTTGGTCGCATACGTGGCGGTGTCCATATTCTGCGCGTTCAGGAATTTCCAGACGGCCTTGCACTTGGCCCATCCATCTGCCGCGCTGTCGGTGAGGCAGCCGCCGCTGCCTTCAGCGGCACCCGCGTTAGTCACGTCCCATGCCATCGGGAACGGGGTCAGGATCGCCAGCTGGTTGTAGGTGAACCAGAGGCTGGAGTAGCCCTGCTTGAGCTGCAGGGTCACCTGATCAGGCCCGGTGGCCGAATACGACGCCATGTTGTCCGGCAGCAAGCCGGGGGTGTAGGCGGCGTAATTTGCCTTCTCCGCCTCGAGCATGTTCAGGAAGAAGATCAGGTCATTGGCGTCCACGGTCTCGCCGTTGGACCATTTCCAGCCCTTCAGGTTGATCACCACGGTCTTGCCGCCGTTGCTGTAGACCGGCGCGTCAGCCGGCGACAGCGGGTAGTTGATGGAGACTGAGGTGTTGCTGTTGCCGCCGAACATGTACAGCGGCCGGACCATCAGGTACTCGAAGTCCTGATAGTTGGTCCCGCTGTAGCACTGGCTGGATTCGAGCTGGAATATGCAGTTCGCGCCGTCGCCGGTGATGACGCCCAGCGTCGCCACCGCGCCCTTGACTACCACGGAAGAGACCTTGCCAGCGGTCGAACTGGCAGCGCAGCCTGCCGCCAGCAGCGCCGTGGCGGCCACAGCCGCTACTCCCGCAACGCGCAGTTTGCGTCTACGTTCAAACATTGTGTGCTCCTTCGCCCGCGCATAGCGCAGCCCGAACTTGGTCATGGCAGCCTGCCCGAACGGGCTTGGCGGGGACTTGGCGCGGGCTTGGCGGGCAGAATCAGCCAGATCCTGCGGCGCGTGCCGGGAAGGCCAGGCGGCCGTGGAGGCTGCGGCTGGCTCGCGGCAAGGAGCCGCGCACCGCGCCCGTATCCGGATCAGCCACCGGATCAGGCCTGCTGACCTGCGGGTCGCTGGCCTTGCGCCGGAACTGCGCAGCGTCCGGGTGATGCAGGTCGTCCAGGATGTTCAGGGCCTGCCGCCAGGACTCACGGGCGCCTTGCATATCGCCAGCGGCTTCGCGGGTATCGCCCAGGTGGCCGAGGAAGAATGCCTGGTTAAGGCGGCTGACAAGATCGCCGGATAGCTTCAGCGCCTGCCGATAGCAGGCAGTGGCTTGCGCGTATTCACCCATGTGGTGGTGTATGTAGCCGAGGCTGTCCCAGATAGCGGCCTCGCCGTTGCGGTCACCGATGTCGCGGAGCGCGTCCAGTCCCGGGCGGCAGTGCGCGAGAGCACGCGGGTAATCGCCGAGCTGGGCGTACAGCCAACCGATCGCGCTGAGGGCTTTTGCTTCCTCTACCGCGTAGCCTGCGGCCCGCGCCAGGGTGAGCACCCGCCGTGCGTGAGCCAGGGCCTCAGCGGGCCGTCGCTGATAGTCGAACGCCACCGCGAGGGTGAGGTGGACACGAGCCTCGCCGAGCTGGTCACCTAGCTCCCGGTACATGCTGAGCGCCCGCGCCAGGTTCACGTGGCCGACCGCGCCAGCACTTGACGTCGACTCCGCGCAGCCCAGAGCGTGGTGGGCTCGGGCTTGCGCGGCCAGGTCGCCGAGGCGCCGCGCGGCGGCCAGCGCGATGCGCTGAGTGGAGATCTCGTCCCGCCAGTGGCCTCGTCTGGAGAAGTATTCGCCCAGGGCCCACGGCAACTGCCACGCGTGCGTATCGAAGCCGGCTCCAGCAGCGCACGTGATGACCGCCAGCAGCACCTGGCGCTCGACCTCGCACCAGGCCATGGCATGACTGTCGTCGGTTATGCTCTCCGGCTCGGTTCCCGGCTGGGCAGCGGCGAGGACGACAGCAGGATCCCGGCCGGGCGACAGTAGCGTGGCGGCGGACCAGGCGGTGTGCAGATAATGATCGAGCATCCGATGGGCGGCCGCGCGCTGCTCCGCCTTGTCCTCCTGGGCCTCAGCCTCATCCATCGCGTAGGCGCGCAGCAGGTCGTGGAAGGCGAACCGGCCGCTGGCGTCCTGCGTGAGCAGGTGCATGCCAGTCAGCTCGGCAAGTATCCTGCGTGCCCTGTTGCGGGGAACTCCGGCCAGGCTCGCCGCTGCTGGCAGTGAGATGTCCGGCCCTGGATGGGCGCCCAGGAGTCGGAACATCCGTGCTGCCGGACTGCTGAGCTTCTGGTAGGACCAGGAGAACACCGCCCGTACGCTGCTCGCCGTATCCTCGGCATCCAGCACATCCAGCCGGCCGCGCACGTCCCGCAGCTCCTCGGTCAGCGACGTGAGGGAGAGACCCGGACTGGAGGCAGCTCGCACCGCGACGACGGCCAGTGCCAGGGGTAGCCGGGCACAAAGCACGGCAAGCTCGCTGACCGCGCCGGGCTCAGCGGCGACCCGCGCTGCGCCGAGCCGGGCGGCCAGCAGGTCACCGGCTTCCGCCTGCGGCATCAGGCCCAGCGCGAGTTGCAGCGCGCCCTCAGCCACCGCGAGGCCGGGCAGCGGGCGCCGGCTGGTGACCACCGCCAGGCATCCCGCAGAGCCAGGCAGCAGCGGCCGCACCTGCGCTTCGTCGGCGGCGTTATCGAGAACCACGAGCATCCGCCTGCCCGCCAGCACGCTGCGGTACAGCCCCGCCTGGGCATCCGCGCCGGCTGGGATCCGGTCCCCGCGGACGCCCAGGGCACCAAGCAACCCGCAGATCGCTTCGCTGGCCGTCATCGGAGGGCCGGACGGCCCGAAGCCTCGCAAGTTCACATAGAGCTGACCGTCAGGGAACTTGTCCGCTATCTGATGAGCCCAGTGCACCGCTAGCGCGGTTTTGCCAACTCCCGCCGTCCCGCCGATCGCCGAGATCACTACCGTGCCGTCGGCACTTCCCAGCCGCTCGAGCGCGCCGGACAGCATCCTGAGCTCTTCCGCCCGCCCGGTGAAATGCGGTACTGCCGCCGGCAGCTGCCGAGGCACTATCAGCAGCCCCTCGTTCGCGGCCGCCAACCTCTCACGGCCGGCAGGCTGCCGGCTAATCCGGGCTACGTCGCTGGGCGGGCCTTCCAATGCCAGATCACCGGCCAGGATCCGCTGGTGCAGCCGTTGCAGCTCCCGCCCGGGCTCGACCGCCAGCTCATCGGACAAGCGCGTGCGCATGTCGCGGAAAGCCTGCAGCGCGTCGGCTTTCCGACCGCTCCGGCACAGCGCGACCATCAGCATGCCGGCGATCGGCTCCGCCAGCGGATTCGCGGCCAGCAAGCCAGCGAGATCCTCTGCCGCTTCTTTGTCCCGGCCGAGACGCATGATGGAACTGAGGCGGTCCTGCGCCGCCGATAGCCGCTCCGCGGCCAGACCAGTCCGGATTGCCTCGATCTTCGCAGTGCCAGGCACATCAGCCAGCGCGGGTCCCCGCCACAGCGCCAGCGCGTGATCGAAGGCCGCCACCGCCACCGTGCTGTCGCTTGCCGACCGCGCGGCCCGCACCAGCGACCGGAACCGCTGCGCATCCACCTCACTTGGCGCGATCCGCAGTCGGTAGCCATCCCCGTACCGCTCTACTCCAGCTCCTGGCAGAACTGTGAGAACCCGTCGCAATCCGGTGACCAAGGCCTGAATAGAGGCCTGCGCCGAGCGCGGCGGCTCCTCGTCCCAGATCGCGTCGACAAGCTCGGCTACCGGAACGACCTGACTGGCCTGAAGCGCCAGGACCGCCAGCATCACCCGCAGCTGAGGCGGGCCGGACAGCCAGCCGTCAGGCGCCCGCACCTCGACAGGTCCGAGCACCCTCACTGCAACGTCGTCTTTAACCCCGCCCGTCCCAAGACCAGGCATACGATCCACGGAACCAGCTTTCCGGCGCATACGGGAAGCCCGCCCTGCAGATCGTGACCCGCCCGTCGCGGATTCGTTGCGAAGGCGGTTATGCGCCGCCTCCCGCCAGCAGTGGATTCAGTGCCGGGTGAAGAAGTCGAGGATGGCCGAGTTGATCCGCTCGATTGACACCGGATCGAACGCGACGTGGTTGGCGTCCGGGATCTCGGCGTACTCGCTGTGCGGCGTTCGCCCGGCGGCGCGCCGCAGCTGTGCTGGCGGGAAGACCGGGTCCCGCTCGTTGGCGATGAACAGGCACGGGACGGTCATCTGGGCCAGTTCCGGCAGGTGGTCCTCGGCCGCCCACTTGGCGTCGGCCTCGGCCTGGCCGAGCCGTCCAGGGTCGCCCCAGCCCCCGAACGATGCCGCGGTCAGGTCGTGCACCAGCCTCACGGCGTCATCGTCTTGCTGCTGGGCGGGTAGCAGTGAGACGTCGGCGACCAAGCCCGAGGGACTCGATCAGGCCGATCGTGTCGCCGCTGAGGTCATCGACGGTGTAGGGGGGCCGGGGGACAATCCGACGGCGGCATCCCCCTGTTGTCAAAGGCAACGGTGCGATACCCGGCTTCGTCGAGGGCCGGACGAAGGCCCGCCTGGTCCCACATGGCGGCCGGCGCACCCGTTCCGCAGATCAGCAGAACCGTATCGCCAACGCCTCGCACGTCGTAGGACAGCAAAATCGCACCTACCCGCGTTGTCGCCACGGACTGCTCCTTTCGTTCAAACCACCTCGAGGAAGAACTCCAGCTGGATGTTGTCCGGGTCGCGGAATGCCAATCCAGAGCCATAGAAGGCGTCGACAATCTCGCCATGAACAATGCCCAGATTGTCGAGACGCGCCCGCCACGCCTCGAGTTCCTTTCGGTCGGCACATCGGAAGGCGATGTGGTCAAGGCCGATTCGGTGCTCGTCGAACGAGGACCCGTCAGACCCTGTCGTGTGTTCGTGAAGGGCGTACATCGGCTCGATCCACACCGCGAAGCGATATGTGGTCTCCTCGCCCACGAAGAAGGGGGGCGTCTCGAAGAGCGTTTCGTACCAGGCGATGCTGCGCTCCAGGTCGCTGACCGTGACCGCGAAGTGCGTGATGGGAGGGAAAGAAGACATGCCACTATGATACATGCGGCACGTATCTTGTCAATGAGGTAAGTTCTGGTCCCATGGCGCCCGGCAGAACGACAGAGCAGGCAGCCGAAACCCGGGCACTCCTCGTGCGAGCCGGCCGGGAGCTGTTCGGCACGATCGGATTCACCATGGCCAAGGCATCCGACATCGCCGAACGGGCGGGAGTCACCCGCGGCGCCTTGCTGCACCACTTCGGCGACAAGGAGGGTCTCTTCGCTGCCGTCCTCGAAGAGGTCGAGTCGGAGTCAGCGAAGCGAGTCTTTGCGGCCGCGGTGACAGGGTCCAACCCTCTGGAGCGACTCCGCCGGGGCTTTGACGCCTTTCTGCTGGAATGCGTCAAAGCCGACATCACCCAGATCATGCTGATCGACGGACCTTCGGTGCTCGGATGGCAGGCGTGGCACGAAATTGACTCCCGCTACGGCTATCGGCCAGTTCTCGACACGGTCCAAGCTGCCGTGGCCGCCGACCTGGTGGAATCCGACGACCCCGACTCGCTCGCCCATCTTCTCCTCGGCGCCCTGGCTGAGGCGGGGACGGTTATTGCGCATTCGGACGATCCTGAGGCGACTCGAGCACGCATGTCGAATTCATTGAACCGCCTCATCGACGGGCTTCGACCCGGCCCAAGGCAGACGTCAGGCTAAGGGACGGGCTTCACGCCCAGGCGAACACCGGCGTGAACGAGCGGCCCTGCCTGCAATTTTCCGGCACCGCAAGGCGGCTCGCCAAAGTCATGTGGAGCTAAGGGGATTCGAACCCCTGACCTTCTGCATGCCATGCAGACGCGCTACCAGCTGCGCCATAGCCCCTCGCCTGCGGCGACGACCATCGCCGACAGAACGCAGCTAGCATACTGGCTTCCGGGCGCCTAGACGTACCGGGCGGGT
>JASHTT010000311.1 GCA_030040415.1 Streptosporangiaceae bacterium
AGCTTGGCTACCTGCCGGGTTCCGAGGCGGAGAAGATGAACCCGTGGGCGCAGGCGGTCTTCGACACGTTGTCCGCGGTGACCTCGAAGGACGTCATCGACCACGTCCTAGACCGTGACATGCTCGAGGTCCTGCCGCTGACCCACATCCGTGGCCGCTCGCTGCACGACTCGTTCGTCGTCGTCGACGAGGCGCAGTCGCTGGAGCGCGGCGTGCTGCTGACCGTGCTGTCCAGGATCGGCTCTGGCTCACGAGTCGTGCTGACGCACGACATCGCGCAGCGGGACAACCTGCGTGTAGGCAGGCATGACGGCATCGTCGCGGTGATCGAGAAGCTCAAGGGGCATCCGCTGTTTGCGCACGTCACCCTCGTCAGGTCGGAGCGCTCGCCCATCGCCGCGCTGGTCACCGAGATGCTGGAGGAGACCGGCCTGTAGCGGCATTGCCGAGCGTCGTCCGCCGCCGGCCGGCGGGGTAATCGGGCGAGCTCGTCGTGCCGGGGCCAGCGCGGGGGGATCCCGGGGCGTCGGCCCCGCGGGGCTAACACTGCGGTACGGTGACCAGCGACATGAGTCATGCGCCCGACCCGCGCGGCAGCACGCCCGCGCACGCCAAGCCCTCGCGGACCGGCCTTGCCGACCCGGTCTCGGTGCTGATGCCGGTTCGTAACGAGGAACGCTACCTGCGCGACGCCGTCAGCCACGTGCTGAGCCAGGACTACGAGGGTGAGATCGAGGTCGTCCTGTCGGTCGGGCCGTCCTCCGACCGCACCGCGGAGCTAGCCCGCGAGCTCGCAGTGGCCGACGCGCGAGTCGTCGTCGTGGACAACCCGAGTGGTCAGCGGCCTTCGGCCATCAACCTCGCGCTGCGAGTCGCGCGGCACGACGTCATCGTCAGGGTCGACGGCCACTCCATGCTGCCGCCCGGGTACATCCGCACCGCCGTCGCGACCTTGGCAGAGACCGGCGCTGCCAACGTGGGCGGCATCATGGCCGCCGAGGGCATCACCCCGTTCGAGATCGCCGTCGCGTGGGCGATGACCTCACCGTTCGGCGTGGGTTCCGCCCGATTCCATACGGGCGGTGAGCCCGGCCCGGCCGATACCGTCTACCTGGGCGTTTTCCGGCGCGAGGCGATCGAGAACGCGGGCGGGTACGACGAGAGCTACCAGATCGCCGAAGATTGGGAGCTCAATCTGCGGATCCGCCAGGCCGGTGGCCTGGTCTGGTTCCAGCCGGCCCTGCGGGTGAGCTACCGGCCGCGGGCCAGCCTGCGAGCGCTCGGACTGCAGTACTTTCGCTACGGCAGGTGGCGCCGGGTGGTCGCGCGCCGGCACCCCGGCACCGTCAACCTCCGCTATCTGGCCCCCCCTGCCGCCACGATGGCGGTAGCCGCCGGGGCCCTCGTCGGCCTCGCCGGGCTGGCCGGCCTGGCGGCGGGTGCTGCAGGCTCCTGGCCCGCGCTGGCGACCATCGGCTTTGCGATTCCGGCTGGCTACGCTGCCGGAGTACTGGCGGTGACCGCACGAGCCACCCGTGATCTGCCAGGTCCGGCCGTGACCAGGCTCCCGCTGGTGCTCGCGACCATGCACATGTGCTGGGGAGCCGGCTACCTCACCAGCCCGCGCAGGCTCGTTCCGGTCAAGTAGGTGATCACGCCGGAGGCAGCAGCGCCTGCGCGATGGCGAGGTCGAGCGCATAGGTGATCTTGAGGTTCCGCTCGCTGCCGGGAACGGCGCCGACCGGGACGTCGGGCAGGTAGCGCAGCACAACGCCACAGTCGTCGGTCGCCGGAACGGAGGCGAAATCCGGGTCTGAGCCGGCAAGCTCGTAGGCGCGGGCGATCACCGACAGCCGGAAACCCTGCGGCGTCTGGCAGCGCGCGAGGTTGTCGCGCGGCAGGACGCGGCGGAAGGCGCCATCGGCTACCTCGACGATCGTGTCCGCGGTGGGCACGACCACCCCGATGGCCTGCCACTCGTCCAGCGCGGTGATGCAGTCCGCGATCGTCTGCTGGTCGATGAGCGGCCTGGCCGCGTCGTGGAACAGCACGTTGCAATCCCGGTCGGCCGCCCCGCCGGGCTCGGCCCGTTTCGCCAGCCAGCCGATGGCGATCCTGGTCGAGTCGGTGCGGGTGACGCCACCCGCGATGACGCCGACGAGCTTGCCGACGCCGGCCAGGTCACGGCGGATCTGGTCGGCGAACTCGGCAGGCCCGACGACCAGCACCTCGTCTACGCCCGGCGCCCGGTCGAACGCGGTCGCGCAGTGCTCGACCAGCGTGGCACCGCGCAGTGCCTGCAGCTGCTTGGGCACGCTGGCGCCAAACCGGCGCCCGGTCCCCCCGGCCAGCACCACAGCAACGGTCCGCATACCGGCGGAGGCTACCTGCTAGCCCGGGTGCGGGCGACATGGGCCCATACCCGCAAGAGGAAGGACAGTGTTTGCATTTAGAACCGGGGGTAACACGCTAATGGCGTGAGGTGTGAAGGCGATCAAGACGGAGGAAGAGATCGTCGCGGGGCCGGGCTGGCAGGGGACCGAGCGGCGCGTCAGCGCGCCCGCCCCGGAGGCCGACACCGAGCCAGGCATCGCCGGTCTGGTCAGGAGACTGGCTGACGCGCAGGTCGCAGCTCCCGCGCGCGGCATCAGGCCGGAGGTCGACGACCTGGCGGTCGACACCGGGCCGCTGACGATTCCGATAGCCATCCGGGCTGATCTGGCTGCAGACGAGATGGTTGCCACCGAATTGTCCGGCCTATCGGTTCTGCCCGGATCAACGCGCCTGGAGGCCGTCGGCCAGGTAGCCGCCGGGTGGGCACGCGGGCGGTCGCTCCGGCCGGGGTCCGCCTGCGGGATCGCACTGGGATGCGGGCTGTGCGCGGCGGCCTGGTTCACCGCGGGTTCCCGATCTGACGACATCAAGGGCGTGATCGCGCTGAGCGCCGGGTACCTGGCCGTACTGTCGGGTCGCGGGCTGGCTCGCGCGGGCGCGCTGGCCGCGCGGGCCACGGCTGG
>JASHTT010000027.1 GCA_030040415.1 Streptosporangiaceae bacterium
AGCACGGTCCCCGGCGTGACCTCCAGCGTGCCGGTAACCTTCGCGCCCTGCCCGCCCGACGCCTGGTCGGCGGCCGAGGCGCCGCCGTTCGCGCCGTACAGCGTGAACGTCGCCAGGGTTACGCCCGCCGGCACCGTCCAGGTCTGCGCCGACCCGGTGTTGCAGAACGTTACCGACGTCTCCGTCGCTGCCGGGCAGGTGGCCGCCTCCGCCGGCCCCGCCCCTGCGAGCAGCATCCCTCCCGCCAGCCCGGCAGCCGCAACAACCGCGACGGCAGAATAACGATGCCTGATCCCGCCCAGCGTGCGACGCACGATTGTCATAGCGCTCACTGATCCCCGCTCCCGTATGCCTGCCGTCGCTGGCGCGCGAGCAGGGCACTCGAGGCCAAATCGTGCCAGCGGCGGGATTTAACGCCAATGCACCTAGGTACACTTACTGATTGGTAATTTAAAACGGCGAGTGTCAGCCCTTGGCCGGAACAGTTGCCCTTATCTCGCCAACCACCGCGCCGCCGCCGGTGACCGGCGTGACCGCCAGCTCAGCGAGCCGGGCGGCATCGACGCCGGGCTCGTTCTCGACTCCCAGCTCGCGCAGCAACGCGACCGTCACCGGGACCCTGGGGCGCGCGTTCCCGTCATCGATCTTGAATGCGGCGGCCCGGCCGTCCGCGAGCGCGAACGCTTCGACACCCTCGGCCCCGGACTTCAGCATGAGACCGGGAACGGCCTCCATCAGGGCTCGTTCCGGCCGCTTGCTGCCGGAAGTCCACGCGGGGTCGGCGCGGAACGCGTCAGCGACGGCGCGCTCGGGCGTTCCCCGTGCGGCCAGCACGAGCGCGCGGAACGCACGGGCCAGTCCGATTGGCGATAGCGCGAACAGCGGCGCGCCGCAGCCGTCCACGCCGACGGCGGCGACATGCTCGCCTGCTAGGTCCTCGATGGTGGCGCGGAGCCGGACCTGCAGCGGGTGACCCGGGTCGGTATAGGTCGCCGTAGGCCAGCCCGCCGCGACGCAGGTGGCGAGCATCGCGGCGTGCTTGCCGCTGCAGTTCATGTGCACCCTGTCGGGTTCCGCCCCCGAGCAGATCATGGCGCAGCGTTCTGTCTCGTCGAGCGGCCAGTCTGGCGGGCAGCGCAGGTCGGCTTCGCTGAGCCCCGCCGAGGAGAGGATCTGCCGCACGCCGGCAACGTGGAAGTCCTCGCCGGAGTGGCTCGCGGCGGCCAGCGCGAGCAGCTTGCCGTCAAGCCGTAGGCCGCAGCGCAGCATGCCAGCTGCCTGCAGCGGCTTGTTAGACGACCGCGGGAACATCGGCTCGTCGGCCCGGCCAGCCGTAAGGAGCACATTCCCGCCGACGTCGAGCGCGGCGAGAGCGCCGCGGTGCCGGGACTCGGCGAAGCCGGACCGGACGACCTCGGCCAGGACCGGATTGTCAGCGGTGATCGGGCACCCCCAGCATCGTGCGTGCGTGGGCCGGTGACATCGCCGGCCGCTGCGCCAGCTCCGCGAGCACGGCCGCTCGCTCGACAAGCTCGGCGTTGCTGGCCACGGGGCGGCCCCGAGAGAAGGTGATCGTGTCCTCCATGCCGACCCGCAGGTGGCCGCCGGAGGCCATCGCGGCCAGCATCACGGGGAGCGTCGTGCGGCCGATCCCGGTGGCCGACCAGGTAGCGCCGGGCGGCAGCGCAGACACCGCCTGAACCAGGGTCGTGGCGTTGCCCGGCATGCCGCCGGGAACGCCCATCACCAGGTCGCAGTGCACGTGCCCGCCGAACGGCCCGCCAAGCTCGGCGAGCAGCCGGTGCAAGGTGGCGATGTGGCCGAAGTCGAACAGCTCGAACTCCGGCACCACGCCGACTTGCTGCGTTCTGGCGTACAGCTCACGCACGAACCCCCACGGGTTCATGAACACGTCGTCGCCGAAGTTCACGGTGCCACAGGTCAGCGAGCAAGCGTCTGGCCCGGCGTCGAGCACCGCCAGCCTGCGGTCGAAGCTGTCTGTCACCGCACCGCCGGTGGACAGCTGCACGATCAGGTCTGTCGCGTCGCGCAGCGCACGTACGGTCTCGTTGAGCCTGCCGAGGTCGAGGGTCGGCTTGGCCTGCTCGTCCCTGATGTGAACGTGGATCACCGCGGCGCCGGCCGCGGCGCAATCCTTGGCCGTCGTGACGAGCTCGTCCAGCGTCACCGGCAGCGCGGGCACGGCCGCCTTCTCCGACTCGGCGCCCGTTGTCGCAACCGTGATCAGCGTGCCATCCGTCCTCATCACCGGCTCAAGCTCCTTCCCACGCGAGACTGAAGTCTATGCGGCGGGACGGGGGCTGGCCGGCCGGCCGGGGCGTGGGTTGCGCGCGTCCCGGCCGGACGGACCGGCCTGGCCGGTCTGGCTGGTTAGCGTTGGAGGGTGATCTGGATGAGGTGCAGGACGCCGGCGGACAGGACGCCGAGGGTCCAGTTTTCGTATTTGCGGTCCATCTTGGTGGTGATGGTGGCGCGGATGGCCCA
>JASHTT010000312.1 GCA_030040415.1 Streptosporangiaceae bacterium
TGCTCGCGGACCCGACGGCTGACGCGTCGGCAGCGGGGCCGACTGGCTGGCAGAGGGCTCGCCGCGGGCAGCCCGGGGCTCGGCAGTCCGGGGCTCGGCTGCACGCGGCCGCGTGCCCGTGCCATTGTCGCTGGCGCGCCGACTGGGCGCCGGGCTTGCGGTCGCATCGGCCAGTGACTTGTCGGATGCCAGCTCGGCCCAGTAGTCGACGTCGGACAACGAGTCCCAGTCCTTGTCCTGACCGTTCTGGCTGCCGTGTCCCTTGACCGAAGTCCGGCTCGCACTCGCGGCGAGCGGGCGTTGCGCGGAACCAGCACCACTGCGCCGGTCCGGGCCCTCGGGTCTCTGCTGGCCTGGGCGGTCACGGTACGCACCGGGGCCACGGTCGGGGCCAGGGCGGTCGTTGCCAGCACCGCGGTCCTTGCCGGCACCACGGTCCTTGGCTGCGCCCCGGTCGCCTGCGGTGAGGCCGCCGCGGTGCGCGACGGGACCCGGGGGGCGATCCGCGGTTCGCTGCTGGCCGTTAACAGCGGCCGCCAGCGGCCGGCTACCGCGGCCTGCGGCGGGTACCTCGTCACGGCTGCGCTCATCGGCCGGCGGACGGGCCGGCCTGCGCGGCTCCTCCGGCATGTCCTCAAAGGTGTCGGTGTCCTCGGCGCGCAGGTAGCGCAAGGCCAGGAAAGCGATGATCACGATGAGTACGACCACTGCGACGAGAAAGATCAAGATCTTGGTGATCATCGCACCATCCGGCAAATGTGGCCTAGGGGCGGCGCTAGCCAGGCTCACGCGGCCGACGACGCGAGCCTCCCCCGAACTGCAAGCACCCTTGTTTCGTTGCTGGCGCTGATACGCCTGAACAGTGATTGTGTCGGACGCTATACGCCTTGTCACGCAATTCGGGAAGTTTAACCTGGGTGTCGAATGGAGTTCGGGCTAAGCGCCTGGTTATCCACATGTCACCGCGCGTGTTCTTATCGTGTTCTTAGCGTGTTCTTACCGCCGCGGTGCTCTTCCGCCCGCACTATCACGAGGACATGCATGTCCCCGGGGTCCGTTGCGGAGCAGCGCTCGGGCAGACCTTGGCCATGGTCGTGCCACGGGCGATGACGTGCGCGGCGATAGTCGTCCAAGCCTGGAGCAGGGGAGCGCCCGCCGGCAGCGCGTGCTTGAAGAAGGTGTTAAGCGCGTAAACAGTGAACCGGTACTTGTGCGATGTTCCGCGCGGGCACAGTGGCTCGTAGGCGGCTTTGTGCGCGCTGTTCTGAGCGACCATCGCGTGCGGCGGCAGGGTACCTACCTGCAGATCGGTGGTGTCCGGGCCGATGTCGTAAACGAGCCAGTAGACGCGGGGCTCAATTGGGGCGGCCGAGTCGTCTACGACGAGTGCCAGTGACTTGGTGCCCTGCGGGGCGCCCGACCAGTAGATCGACGGGCTCTCCGGTGCATGGCCGTAGCAGGTGAACCTTGCGGGCAGCACCCCGTCGGTTAGCACCGGGATCGTCACGGTCATGGAAAGCGGCGCGTCGGCGCTGAGCGGCTGCGGCCTGGAAAGCAGCCCGCACCCGCTGAGCAGCAGGCTGGCGATGGCCAGCAGCGCCAGCGCCGCTGTCCTCGACCGGATCCGGCCGCCTGGGCGACCTCGGCGCATCCTCGACTCTCCTCGCCCGTCTGGCTTCCTTGACCTGCCCGGGCGTCCTGCCCGGCTCCCTCCCGGGCAACGTTAACCTGCCGCCCGGCGGCAACCACAATCAGCGCCGCGAGCGGACTTCTCTAGTCGGGCTGCCGCGATGTGCCGAACATTATCTCGTCCCAGGACGGCACGGACGAGCGCCGCGACCGTCCGCCCGCGGCCTTCCTGGCTGGCCTGCCGGGGGCGCCCGCAGGTTCGGTGTCCACCGACCCGCCATCCTGGCCGTCGGCCTTGTCCTGCTGAGCGACGGGGCTGACGCCGGCAGCCGGCGCCGTGGGCACGTCCTGCTGGATGTCGTCCGGGCCCGCCGCCATGTCGCGGGAACGCGCCGAGGGCTGCGCTGTGCGGCGCTCCGAATCGCGGTGCGGATCGGCGAGCCGGGAGCCGATCGGGGTCACGGTAGCGGTTGGCCTATTGCGGTCGGCGACCAGCGCGGCGGTCCAGTCCTCCGGCGGCAGGCACAACTGGACGGCGTGATCGTCGTCCGGGATGACATGCCGCCGCCGCGGGTCGTAGATCCACTGTGCGGTCCCGGCCCGGCCGCCCACGACAAACTGCAGCAGGACCTGCCAGTTCCCGTCCGGTCGTTTCCTGGAATCCCACTCCGAGTGCTCGGGGTTGGCGCCGAGGCTATTGAGCCGCTCCGCCACGACGTCACCGAGCCGGGGCCCAGGTCCGGACTCGGTGTGACCGCGGACTGTGACCCGCTGCGCCTGCTCGGCCTGGTACTGGCGTTCGGCCAGGATCGGCCCCTCGAACCGGCGGATCTTGTCTGGCGGGATGCCCGCGGCTTCGGCGATCTCGTCGGCCGTCTCGCCAGCCCGGATGCGGTCCTGGATCTCCTTGGGGCGCAACGGATTCTCCACTTCGATCTCGTACTGAGCGAGTCGCGAGAACTGGCCCTTGGCCACCGTCCTCAGCCGGTCGTCGATGGGCAACAGGAACCTCCCGCTTCGCCCGGGCACCGCGAGGATGGCGTAGCTCCCGTCCTCGCTGACTGCGACTAGGCGCAGCTCCTGCATGGGTCTCCTCCTGCGCTGCCCGGCCGCGCAGGGGCGGAGCCCGGACCGTGCCCGTAAACGAGTCTGTCCGGTCGGCGCCTAGCAGGCCAGCACCAAGCCCGGCATGTCCCTGACTATCCCAGTCG
This sequence comes from Streptosporangiaceae bacterium, assembly GCA_030040415.1. Classification (GTDB taxonomy): domain Bacteria; phylum Actinomycetota; class Actinomycetes; order Streptosporangiales; family Streptosporangiaceae; genus JAJYUU01. The sequence continues at coordinate 2,841 of JASHTT010000312.1, forward strand.
CGAGCAGGGACCCGGTTTGGTGCGACCCGCTGGCGCCGCACGCTGGCGCCCCATCTGCTCGCCCCGCGTCGGCACTGCTCGGAAGGGTATTCACCAGCCAGCCGCGCGGCCCGGTGAACTCGGATAATCGCGGGCTCGGGCACCTCGCGGGCAGTGCCAGCCCCAGGCCGGCTGGCTAAGCCCGGCGGGTATGATCGAAGCAGAAATGTTCGGTTACAGAAGTATTCTGACCGAGGCTCCCCGCCCGGCGAGCGTGCGCAACAACCCTCGGGCGCCTTGGCTCGCAGTCGGCGTAGTCTGCTTCGGCGCGTTCATGGGCCAGCTCGACGCCAGCATCGTGACGCTGACGTTCCGCCCCATGGAGCGCGAATTCGCTGCCCCGCTCGCTGCCGTGCAGTGGGTGTCGCTCGCCTATCTGCTGATGCTCGTCGCGTTGCTCACGCCGGCGGGACGGCTGGCGGATGCGGTCGGCCGGAAGCTCATCTACGGCTACGGGTTCGTCATCTTCACGCTGGGGTCCGCGGCCTGCGGGCTGGCCCCGTCCCTGTCCATCCTGGTGACCTGCCGGCTGATGCAGGCGTTGGGTGCCGCGATGCTGCAGGCCAACAGCGTCGCGCTAGTGACCACCAGCGTGCCGCCCGGCCGGATGCGGCTGGCCCTGAGCATCCAGGCAGCTGCCCAGTCGGTCGGCCTGGGGCTCGGGCCCACGCTCGGCGGCCTGCTCACTGACACCGTCGGGTGGCGAGCCGTTTATTTGATCAATGTCCCGGTCGGCTGCCTTGCGGTGGTGGCTGGCCGCTACCTGCTACCGCGGACCAGGCAGCTCAGCCGGACCGACTCCTTCGACTGGATCGGCGCCGTGCTGCTCGCGATCGGCACGACCGCGGCGCTGGTGGGGCTGTCCATAGTCGGAGGCCTGCCGCTGCCCGGCTGGACAGCGGCCGTCATGTCCGGCGCGGCGGTCCTAGCCGCAGCGGCGTTCGCCGCCCGGCAGCAGCGGGCCAGGTTCCCGCTGATACCGGCCGACCTGCTGCGCTCCCGTCGTCTCTGGCTCGGTCTGCTGGGTGCGTGCTGCGGATATCTGGCCCTTTTCGGCCCGCTCGTGCTGGTGCCGCAACTGCTTGCCGGGCATGCCAGCGCGCTGCGCACGGGCGCGATTCTGTCGGCGCTGCCTGCTGGGTTCGGCGTGGCGGCGCTTTCTTCAGAGGCGATATTCCCGAAGGGGACCACGAATCGGGTTCGTGGCTGCGCCGGAGCGGCCTTGTGCGCCGCCGCGCTAGTTATGCTGACCCTTATGGCCACGAATTTGGTAGGAATCGCTGTGCTGCTGGCGCTGGCCGGCGTGGGTCTCGGGATCTTTGTCCCAGCGAACAATGCAGTCATCATGCGCAGCGGCCAGGCGAAGTCGGCCGCCATACTAGGCGGGCTGGTGAACATGGCACGGGGGATCGGCACGACGTTCGGCATAGCGCTGGTAACCCTCGCCCTGCACCTGGCCGGCCCAGGGCACGCGGACGGAGCGCCAGCTTTCGGGGTGCTGGCAGCCGCGGCCGGTTGCGCCGCGCTGATAGCGGTCGCCATCCGGCCGCTTGGCGGCGGCCGGGGGGCCGGAGGCGCTCTAGCCAGGGACGCGAGGACGGAGCACGCCGGTGCCTTCGGCTGATCGTGGCCGCGGTCGCGCAGCAGCGACAGCAGCAGCTGGATCACGCCAGCTGGCGCAGCCCGCTGGCGCCGACCCGGCCGGGCTGTCCCTTGCCGATGCGGTGTCCCGCCTGCGGCGCGCCATGCGGCGGGCAGCTCGCGCACAGGGCAGCGGGCTGCTTCCCGGTGGCCTGTCGGTGGCCCAGCTCGAGTTCCTGTCCTGCCTGGCGGAGAACCCGGCGGCGCGGCCCGGCCAGCTCGCCCGGCTGCTCAGGCTTGCGCCCAGTTCGGTGGCCACCCTCGTCAACGGCATGACCAGGGCAGGCCTGGTGGTCCGTGCTGGTGGCGTGGACGACCGCCGGACTGCGACGCTCCAGCTCACCAGTGCGGGGGAGGCAGTAGTCGGTGAGTGGCAGGAGGTCAACTCGCTCATCCTGGCCGCCGCGCTGGGGACGCTGCCTGCGCCGAGCAGGAGGCGACTGAACTCCTCCCTGCCGGCACTGCGCGAGCTGACCTCCGCGATCGACGCGATCGCGGACGAGCCGACTCCTGTCGCCCCGGCCCGTCACGGCAACGGCGGCACCGTCGAAGCGGCAGGATGACTCCGCCGATCGTCGGTCTGTGAGCACTGGCACACTGCCGCGGCCCGGGCGGTGGATCGCTGCGCTGCAACGTCCCCATAGGATTCGGGGTCATGCAAGTCGATGCGGTCTACGGTGCGATCGGGCGGTTCGCCGTTCGCTTCCGCTGGCTGGTACTGCTCGCCTGGATAGTCGCGGCCGTCATGGCGACCACGCACTTTCCTTCGCTGTCGAGCGTCACCCAGGGCAATAACCAGAAGTTCCTGCCTGCCAGCGCCCCCAGTTCGCGGGCCGCCACGCTAGCTGCGCCGTTCGGCACCGCTAACCAGCAGCCGATCCCGGTGGTCGCCGCCACCAGCAGCGGCACGCTCACCGCTGCCGACATCAGCGCGATCAGTACGCTGCAGACCCGGCTTGCCAAGGCACCTGGCATCACCAAGGTCATCAACGCCGGCCGGTCGTCCGATGGCCAGGCAGAACAGCTTGTGGCGATGGCGAGCTACTCGGGCAGCGGCGGGCAGAACTACCAGACGAATCTCATCGACGGGCTGCGCGCGAAGATCAGCAGCACCGCGCTTCCCGCCGGGCTGCAGGTGCACCTGGCGGGCGACCTTGCGGCCGCAGTCGACTCGCAGAAGGCCTCGGGCCACACGGCCAAGGAAGTACAGGGCCTTTCCGTGCTGTTCGTGGTCCTGCTGCTGGTGCTGATCTTCCGGTCCTTCACGCTGGCGCTCACCACCGTGCTGCCGGCCGCGATCTCCGTCCAGATCGCCGGCCCGCTGGTGGCCGAGGCTGCGAAGCACGGCCTGCAGGTGTCCCCGATTGCCCAGTTGCTGTTGTACGTGCTGGTGATCGGGGCTGGCACCGACTACGGGCTGTTCCTGGTCTTCCGCGTCCGCGAGGAACTGCGACGGCGCGAGCACGACACCTCAGGAGAGCTGTATCCCGGCACCCCGCGACTGCGCGCCAGCGTCCTTCGCGACCTGCTGCGGCCGAGGCCCGCCGCCGGCGAGGCGGTCACCTGGGCGGTTACCAGGGTCGGTGAGTCGATCAGCGCGTCAGCTGCCACCGTGATCGCGGCCGTGCTGACGCTGCTGCTTGCCAGCTTCTCCTTCTACTCCGACCTTGCCTGGCCGTTCGCCATCGCGGTCGCGGTGATCCTGCTGGCCGGGCTCACCCTGCTACCTGCGCTGCTGTCGATCAGGCTTTCCCTGCTCGCGGTCAAGCGGTCGCTATTCCAGGCCCTGTTCCGCAGGCCGAAGCTGCTGCCGTGGAGCATCCAGGGCTCCGGAAAGCCCGGTGTCTGGGGCCGCGTGGCGGGCCGCATCGTGCAGCACCCGGTGCCCACGCTGCTGGTCGGCGTGGTGTTCTTCGGCGGGCTGGCCTTCGCCGTGCTCGGGTACACCGCTGGCGGCTTCGGCGGCAGCACCGCCCCGCCTGCCGGCAGCGACTCGGCGGCCGGGAACGCGCTGCTGGCCAAGCATTTCCCGCAGTCGGCAGCTAACCCGACGAGCCTGATCTTCAAGTTCAGCAAGCCGGTCTGGCAGGATCCGGGCCCGGTTGCGAAGGCGACAAGCGAGCTGACCGCCACCGGCCTGTTCACCCAGGTGACCGGCCCGCTCGACCCGGTGGGCGGCGTCACGCTGACGGCGTCGCAGTACCTCGGCCTGTACGGGGCGCTCGGGCCGGCCGGGAAGCTGGCACCCACGCCGACCGCGAGCCAGCTGCTCGACGGGAAGATCCCCGCGACGGCCTACCAGCTCTACCGGTCCACCGCTAACTTCGTTAGCCCTGACGGCCGGACCATTCAGTTCGAGACCGGACTCAAGGCTGGCGATCCGGGCATCACGAAGGCGATCGACGCGGTGCCGTCCATCCGGGCGGCGACAACACGGATCCAGAAGTCCGTGGGAGCTACCGCGTCAGCCGTCGGTGGCGAGGCGCCGGCCCTGTACGACATCAGCACGATCTCGGATAACGACCTCAAGCACATCATCCCGATCGCGATCCTGGCCATCGGCATCCTGCTCGCCCTGGTGCTGCGAAGTCTCGTGGCGCCGCTCTACCTGATCGCCTCTGTCGGCATCTCCTACCTAGCTGCCCTGGGCTTGTCGGTCATCATCTTCATCAAGATCGGCGGGAACGGCGGCCTGGTGTTCTTCATGCCGTTCCTGATGTTCATCTTCTTGCTGGCGCTCGGCGAGGATTACAACATCCTCGTGATGACGCGCATCAGGGAAGAGTCACACAAGCTGCCGCTGGGGCAGGCAGTCGCCAAGGCTGTCAGCGTTACCGGAACGACGGTGACCTCGGCCGGGCTGGTGCTCGCCGGGTCGTTCATCGTGCTCACGATCGCGGCCGGCAGCGGCCCGAGCGCGAGCCAGGTAAGGGACATCGGATTCGGGCTGGCGCTCGGCATCCTGATGGACACGTTCCTGGTCCGCACGCTGCTCGTGCCGTCCACCGTCGTCCTGCTCGGCAGGTGGAACTGGTGGCCGACCAGGCTGCACATCGCCAACCCGGCGGACACGCCAGCCGCGCCGGACGAGCCGGCCGCGAGCCTGCCGCTCGGCGGACGGTAACGGCGGGATGCGGGGCGGGCCCGGTGCCAGATATCTCGGTCATCATCCCCGTCTATGGCGTCGCGGACCTGCTGCCGGGCTGCCTGGATTCCGTGCTTGCTGACGCTGACTGCGACATCGAGGTCATCGCGGTCGACGACGCGTCGCCCGACAGCTGCGGAGCGATCCTGGACGCCCGCGCGGCAGCCGACCCGCGGCTGCGCGTCGTGCACCTGGACCGCAACGGCGGCCAGGGCGCCGCGCGGAACCTGGCCCTGGACATGGCGGCGGGAGATTACGTCTGGTTCGTCGACGGTGACGACGCGGTCGCCGACGGGGCGATGCGGGCGATCGGCAAGGCGCTGGCCGCCGCGCGGCCAGACGTGCTGCTGATCGACTGGGTGAGTAGTTATCCCGGCGGCCGGAGCGAGCCCAATCCGGGCGCGAACCTGCTCGGCGGGGTGCCCGCCGAAGGCTGCACGCTCGAGCAGCAGCCCGGGCTCATCAACCTGACGATGACGTCGTGGAGCAAGCTGTTCCGCCGTGACTTCCTCAGCGAGCTGGGCATCCGCTTCGCCGGCGGCATTCACGAGGACATCCAGGTGACCTGCGGCGCGCTGCTCGCGGCGGGCAGCATCGGTGCCGCCAACGGGGTCTGCTACAGCTACCGGCGAGACCGCAAGGGCTCGGCACTGGCAACCACGAGCCGCTCCCACTTCGCCGTGTTCACCGCGTACGAGAACGTTTTCAGCCTGCTGGCCGCGCGGGACGCCGCCGGCTGGCCGGTCAGTGACACGCTGCGCGCGGCGATCTTCGAGCGGGCCATCTGGCACTACACCACCGTTCTGCAGACGACGGGTCCTGGTGTCGGCCCGATCGGCCTGCCTGGCCTCGTGCCGCGGGCGGCCAGGCATGAGTTCTTCCGCCGGATGCACGAGGACTTCCTGCGCTACCGGCCGGCCTCCTACCAGCATCCGGCGGGCGCCCGGGGCGCCAAGCTGCGGCTGGTCGAGCGGGGCGCGTACTGGACGTACTCGGTGCTCGAGCCGGTCAACCAGGCCAGGGTCGCGGCACGGAAGCTGGCGGCAGGCCGGCGCTAGTTGGCGAGGCTGGCTTCCAGCCTCTCGATCCTGGCGAGCACGGGAGTCAGTTCCGTCCGCACGGCTACCGCTAGCTCCTCGGCAGTCGGCCCGGCGTGCGTGGGCACTGCGGCTGCGGCATCCCCACGCCCGCCAGGTTGCTGCTGCTGCTGCTTCGCCCCGCGGGCGGCCCAGCCGGCCAGGGCAGCGGCGACCATGCGCCTGGTTACCCGCAGGTCCGCGCCGAGCGAGCGGAGCACGCTGCCCGCTACTCCATCCGGCTCAGCGACCAGGCCGAGCAGCAGGTGCTCGCTGCCGACGTAGTTGTTGCCGAGGCCGGACGACTCGGCCGCGGCAAGTTCGAGTACGGCCGCAGCCTGCGGGTCAAAGCCCGCTCCGCCGTTCCGTCCGGTGTCGTCAGCATGGCCCGCAGGGGATGTCGCGCTGGCCGCCTGACGCCTGGCGAGTTCGGACCTGACCTGATGCGAAGTGATCTCCAGTGCGTTCAGCACGCGCACGGCGAGCGAGTTGTCGTCGGCAAGGATCGCCAGGAGCACGTGACCGGTGCCGGCTCCGGCGAGGCCGCTCTCCTCAGCTGCAGAGCGCGCCGACTCGAGCATGCCCATAGCTCGCGCGGTGAAGTTGAGCACCGGCGGATCGGGCAGGCCGTCCGCCTGGCCCGTCACGATCTCACGGATGGCGGTGACGCGGCGGACCGCCTGCTCAAGCGCGCGCTGGCAGACCGCGGACAGCGGAAGGCCAGTGTCTTTGACGGCTTCGGCAAGGTCGTCTGGCAAGTAGATGTTGACCTTCGGCATCCCTGGCTCCAAGGGTGTAGAGAATTTATAACCCCTACATAACCCCTTTGGGGTTAGACCTGTCAACCTGCAAACTCAATGTTGTTCGTGCGAGCCGGGCGTCACGAGCCCCGACTCGTACGCGAGCACGACCGCCTGCGTCCGGTCGCGCAGGCCGAGCTTGTGCAGCACGCGGCTGACGTGCGTCTTGACGGTCTCCTCGGTGACGACGAGCCGACTGGCGATCTCGGGGTTCGACAGGCCCTCGGCGAGCAGCCTCAGCACCTCGGTCTCGCGCGGCGTGAGCTCGCCGAGGCCGGCTGACGGCGGCACCGCCGTCACAGGTTGCAGCCGGGCGAACTCGCTGATTAGCCGGCGCGTCACGGCCGGCGCCAGCAGCGCATCGCCGCCGGCAACCACCCGCACCGCGTCGAACAGCCGTTCCGCAGTGACGTCCTTCAGCAGGAACCCGCTGGCCCCGGCGCGCAGCGCGTCGTAGACGTACTCGTCCAGGTCGAAGGTGGTGAGGATGATGATCCGCGGGCCACCCGCCTCGCCGGCCAGTTGCCGGGTGGCCTCGATGCCGTCGGTGCCGGGCATCCGGACGTCCATCAGCACGACGTCCGGCACCGTCTGGCGGCTGACCCGGACCGCCTCGGCGCCGTCGGAAGCCGTGCCGACGACAGTGAAGTCCGGCTGAGTGTCGAGAAGCGCGGCGAAGCCGGTGCGGACGACCTGATGGTCGTCGGCCACGACGATGCGCACCTGCGGCCCGGTCACCTGGCGGCCCCCGCGGTGCTATCCCGGGGGGCGACCCCCGGAGCCCCCGCTGTGTCATCCCGGGGGGCGACCCCCGGAGCCCCCGCTGTGTCATCCCGGGGGGCGACCCGCGCAGGATCCGCTGGGAGCGTGGCCTGGACCAGGAAGCCGCCGCCGGGCGCTGCACCGGTGGTCAGCTCGCCGCCGACTGCTGCGGCTCGCTCGCGCATGCCGAGCAGGCCGTGCCCGCCGCCGAACTGCGCCGCGCCGACCGCCTCGGCTTGCCAGTCGGGTGGGC
>JASHTT010000313.1 GCA_030040415.1 Streptosporangiaceae bacterium
GGACCGCTGGCGGGCGTAACCGTCGTGCTGACCGGGACGCTTGAGGGCTACACCAGGGACGAGGCCGCCGAGGCGGTGCAGGCGCAGGGCGGCAAGGTGTCCGGGTCGGTGTCGAAGAAGACCACCTTCGTCGTGGCCGGGGAGGCCGCTGGCAGCAAGCTGGAGAAGGCCGAAGCTCTCGGCGTCCCCGTGCTGGATGAGGCCGGGCTGCGGGTGCTGCTGGCGGAGGGAGCCGACGCGGCGCGTTCCAGCACGGCCAAGGCGGGCTGACGCGACACCTGCGCGTACCGCTGGCGCCGATGGGCTTGGCGCGGGACTATCGGAGTGCACGCTGAGCGAGGCCTGCCGTGCTGGTGCAGTTTGGGGTGGACCGCGAGTTGTTACAGATAGTATGCAATTGGCTTCGGCAAGTACGTATTTGGCCGTAGGATTCACCCAATGCGATTAACCGCCTACACGGTCCGCAGCCGCCCGTCCGGTGAGGAAGTCATGAAGGACCCGAGCGACACGAGGGATACCCCCCCGCGGGTCGGCTCGCCCCTGTGGATACACGTCACGGGGGTCACAATCCTCGGGGCCTTCGTCCTGGCCGTGGCTGTGACGTCGCTTGTCATGGCCCATAAGGTGTCCACGCTTCATAGGCTGCCCGGGATCATCGGCAGCCCGGTTTTCTGGGTGGTCGCGGCGATGGTCGTGATCGGCGACGTATGGCCGATCATGACGCCCGGCCGGGATATGCACGACGCGGCGAGAGCGTCCGTGACGTTCAGTTTCGCCGCGCTGATCGTCTGGGGTCTGTGGGCCGCTGTGCTGATGCGCACGGCGTCGACCTTGCTCGCGTTCCTCGGCCGGCGGAAGGCGCCGCACCGAGCGGCCTTCAATGCTGCCGCGTCCAACATCGCGCTGGCTGCCGCAGGTTCGACCCTATGGGCCTTCGGCGACCGCGACATGCCGAACTATTACTGGGTCATGCACGACCCTGACGCCATCGCCGAGCTTCTGCTCGCCGGCGCCGTCTATTTCGCGGTGAACCACTTCCTGATCAACGTGGCGGTCGGGCTGCATAACCGCGAGCCGGTCCGCAGGGCGCTCACCGCGGACTTGCCCCACGAGCTGGTGATCAACGCCGTGCTGATCGCGAGCGCGCCGCTCGTCGCCGTGGTCACCGCGACGCACTCGCCCTACCTGGTCCTGCTGTTCGGAGTCCCGCTAGCGGCTACCTACGTCGGTGCCGCCATTTCCGTCCAGCGCGAGCACCAGGCCGAGCACGACGAGCTGACCGGGCTGGCCAACCGCAAGCAGCTGATGCGGCGCCTGGATAGCACGCTCGCCAAGGCTGCGTCATCCGGCACGTCCGTCGGCTTCCTGCTGCTCGACCTCGACCGCGGCCTGAAGGAGGTCAACGACTCGCTGGGCCACGCCGTCGGCGACCGTCTGCTGCGCCTCGTGGCGCACCGCCTGACGCACAGCGTCCGGCCGGGCGACCTTGTCGCGAGGCTCGGCGGCGACGAGTTCGCCGTGCTGCTGCCGTCGATCAACCACACTTCCGCGGCTCGCGAGGTAGCCGCGCGGCTGCGGGCGGCGGTGGCCGAGCCGATCCGGCTGGAGGGCATGTCGTTCGTCATCGAGGTCAGCATCGGCATCGCCATGTACCCGGAGGACGCGACCGCGGGCGAGTTGCTCGTGCAACGCGCCGACGTGGCCATGTACCTGGCCAAGCAGCGACGCAGCGGGGCCGAGCGGTATGTGGCCGACCTGGACAGGAACTCCCCGGCCAGGCTCGCGCTGTTCGGCGAGCTGCGCCGCGGCCTCGACCGTGGTGAGCTGGAGCTGCACTATCAGCCGATCCTGACCGTGGCCGACCGCCGGGTCACCGGGATGGAGGCTCTGGTGCGCTGGCGGCATCCCGTCCGCGGGATGCTGACGCCCGGTGACTTCATCCCGCTCGTCCAGCAGTCCTACCTGATGCGCGAGGTCACGGCCTTCGTCGTCGACGCGGCGCTGAGCCAGGCAGCGCTGTGGCGGCAGTCTGGGCTCGGCATCCGGATCTCGCTGAACGTGTCGGGCCGCGACCTGCTCGGCAACGCCTTGGTCGACCTCGTGCAGAGCGGGCTGGCCAGGCACGAACTGCCCGCCGACGCCCTGCTGCTCGAGATCGACGAGCGCGTGCTGACGACAGAACCCGCGCACGCCGCGGCGACCGCGGAGGCCCTGGCCGGGCTCGGCGTTGGCCTCAGCCTGGACGACTTCGGCACCGGCTACTCCTCGCTGGTGCGCCTGCGGCGGCTGCCCGTGCGGGAGGTCAAGATCGACTCGTCGTTCGTCGGGCGGCTGCTCGAGTCACCGGACGACGCCGTGGTGGTCAAGTCCATCGTGGACCTCGCGGCCGCTCTCGGCATTCGCTCGGTAGCCGAGGGAGTGGAGTCGGCCGAGGTGGCCGCAAGGCTGCTGGCCATGGGCTGCGTGGCCGGGCAGGGCTGGTACTTCGGCAAGCCGATGAACGCGGCGTCCGCGACCGCTTGGCTGGCCGAGAGGTCCGGTCACGCTATACCCGCAGGGACTGGCGGCTGGGAGCCAGCGAGCCGGCCAGCCCGGCGGCGACAGCCGCAGGCTGCGGCCCCGAGCCGGGTCGAACCCGGGGAGCAGCCCGAACGCGGCCGCGAGCGGACAGGTTCGCCGATGGACTCGGTGCGCTAGCGGGCCCGTCCGCTGCCTTGTCGCGTGGCGATAATGCCTTCCGTGCTGGCCGTGGCGTGTCAATAGGATGGCCTGTATGGCTATCACCAGGGATGAGGTGGCCCACCTCGCCAGGCTGTCCCGGCTTGCCCTGTCAGACGCTGAGCTAGAGCACTACGCCGGCCAGCTCGATCAGATCATCGGGGCCGTGGCGCGCGTCCAGGAAGTGGCTGCCGACCAGATCCCACCCATGACGCATGCGGTGCCGGTGACCAACGTGTTCCGTGCCGACGTGGTGACGACCTGCCTGACGCCGCAGCAGGCACTGTCCGGAGCACCGGCCGCTGAGCAGGGCAGGTTCCGGGTGCCCCGGATCCTCACGGAGGACTGAGCCATGGCCGGGCCAACCGACCTGACCGGGCTGACCGCTGCCGAGATGGCGGCCGCGGTCGCCAGTGGCGAGGTGTCCGCCGTGGAGCTGACCAGGGCACACCTGGACCGCATCGCCGCGGTCGACCCGCAGGTGCATGCCTTCCTGCACGTTGCTTCCGACGCCGCGCTCGGCGCGGCGGCCGCCGTGGATAAACGCCGTGCCGATGGCGAGTCGCTTGGCCCGCTAGCCGGCGTTCCGCTGGCGCTGAAGGACGTGCTCACGACCGTCGATATGCCGACGACCTGCGGGTCGAAGATCCTGGAAGGCTGGCGGCCGCCGTATGACGCGACGATAACCCGGCGGCTGCGGCAGGCCGGCGTGGTGATTCTCGGCAAGACCAACATGGATGAGTTCGCCATGGGCTCCTCGACCGAGAACTCCGCGTACGGGCCGAGCCACAACCCGTGGGATCTCAGCCGCGTGCCGGGCGGATCGTCCGGCGGGTCCTCGGCGGCGGTCGCGGCGTACGAGGCTCCACTGGGGATCGGCACCGACACCGGCGGCTCCATCCGGCAGCCGGCCGCTGTCTGCGGGATCGTCGGCACAAAGCCCACCTACGGTGGCTCCTCCCGGTACGGGCTTGTCGCGTTCGCCTCGTCGCTGGATACCCCGGGCCCGCTCGCCCGGACCGTGCTGGACGCGGCGCTGTTGCACGAAGTCATGTCGGGCCACGACCCGTGTGACTCGACCTCCGTGGACGCGCCGGTCCCGCCTGTGGTCGCCGCGGCCCGCCAGGCCGACGTCAGCGGGCTGCGGGTCGGGGTCGTGGCGGAGTTCGCCGGGGAGGGCTACCAGTCCGGCGTGCTGGCCCGGTTCAGCGAGTCGGTCGAACTGCTTGAGTCGCTCGGCGCCAAGGTCTTCGAGGTGTCGTGCCCGCACTTCCGCTACGCGCTGCCTGCCTACTACCTGATCGCGCCCAGCGAGTGCTCGTCCAACCTGGCTCGCTTCGACGCGATGCGTTATGGCCTGCGGGTCGGCGACGACGGCGTGGCAAGCGCGGACGAGGTGATGTCG
>JASHTT010000314.1 GCA_030040415.1 Streptosporangiaceae bacterium
CGCCAGCGGTAGTCGCCGAAGACGAGCTCACCTTCGCGTTCCTGACGCCGGTCCCGCTCGGCGGCATGCCCGGACATCTGCTCGTGGCCACACGGCGCCACGTCGAGACGATCTTCGACCTGACCCCCGAGGAAGAATCCGCATTGGCTTACGCGATGACGGCGGCCGCCCGGGCGGTCAGAGCAGCGTTCGACCCCGCTGGGATCCTCGTGCAGCAGCACAACGGCGTTGCGGCCTTCCAGACGGTGCCGCACGTCCACTTCCACGTAGTTCCCAAGACGGCAGGCCCGTTCCCGCCGGCCGAGCCTGCCCGGGTCGTGCCCTTCGAGGAGCGGGTGCGCCAAGCCGAGTTGATCCGGCGGCATTGGACGCTCGCAGGAAGATAGGCAGTGAGCTGGAGGCGGCGGCCTGCGACGGGCTGGTTACCAGCCACAGCCGTCCGGAGTTGTCCGGACATTGGAACGCCCCTTGATCGGCTGACGGCCGTTACGGCACAATCTCCGGACGGGTTACTGCCGCGCATTGGGCACGACAACTGCACCCCAATGCCGGAATGGCCGACGGCCAATCGGATGGGGTGGGGTTGTGACGGATAAGTCTGCGGCAACGCGATCGGCTGTTGGTCAGCGGGCGACCGGCGCCATTCTGGCGCTTCTCCTGGTAGTCCTGGGCACCTTGTCGGCATCGCCCGCCTTCGGGGCGGCCAAGGCAGCGGGGCCGAAGACGACCCAGCCGATGTGGTCGAGCGACTGGGCCGACTCGAGCTTCTGTGCCGCCACCTATGACCAGCCGTACTTGGGGACGACCTACAACGGTGTCGCAGCGTGCGGGCAACCGTACGAAAACGAGAACTCCAACATGCAGGGGCCGGTCTACTACGGAAGCGTCGAGCTGGACTCGTACGGCTTTCAGTGCGTGGAGCTAGCCGCCCGGTACTTCTACTACATAACCGGGCAGACTCCGCCGCAGGGCAACGGCGACGAATACGCGTACAACATCAGCGCCGAGTACAGCAACTACAACGTGTACCCACCTGGCTATTACGGCTCCACCAGTACGTTTGAGAGCTCCATCACCCCCGGTCAGATCATCAGCATGTGGTCGAGCGCCTACCCAGACGGCCACGTGGCGGTCGTGACGGGCGTCAACGTTACGAACGGCAACGGCACCATCACGGTGATGGACGAGAACGCCAGTGCCACCGGTACCGACACGATCACCGTGTCTAACGGGACCATGTCGTACGAGGGCATCTACCCCGACTTCCAGTGGACGACCAACCTGCCGGTCCCGTCGTCTGGCCCGATCGGAATCGTCGCGTCCAACAACGACGGCCAGATGGGCGTGCAGCTGGAGAACTTCCCGCTGGGCACCTCGTACTACTTCTGTCACGCCGGGTCGGGATACCCCACTGGCGGCACGATCGCCAGCAAGGGCTCGTTCGACGTCACCTCGGCCGACGAGTCCTGGTCGTCCGGAATCTGCTCGGGGTCGGGGAACTACTGGATCGGCATCCAGGCCACCAACGGCAACAGCTACTACAGCAACCAGGTCACCCTCGGCAGCGCGCCGCCGGGGATAGTCGCGTCCAACAACGATGGCCAGATGGGCGTGCAGCTGGAGAACTTCCCGCTGGGGACCTCGTATTACTTCTGTCACGCCGGGTCGGGATATCCCACTGGTGGCACGATCGCCAGCAAGGGTTCGTTCGACGTTACCTCGGCCGGCGAGTCCTGGTCGTCGGGGGTGTGCTCGGGGTCGGGGAACTACTGGATCGGCATCCAGGCCACCAACGGCAGCAGCTACTACAGCAACCAGGTCATTCTCGGTACGCCGCCGACGATAACGACAGTCAAGCTGCCGGGTGGTGCGCAATTCAAGCCGTATGCAGCGTCGCTGCACGCTTCGGGCGGAACGAGCTACAGGTGGTCGGTAGCGGCGGGCAAGCTGCCAGCTGGGCTCAAACTCACCAGCGGCGGTTCCATCAAGGGTTCCCCCACGGTGGCCGGCCACTTCTCGGTCACGGTCAAGGTGACAGATTCGACGCCGCTTTCCGCGTCAGCGACGCTATCCATCGCTGTCGCGCGCTTCTCGGTCGAGTCGGGTGTGCTGCACGCCGGCGTGGTTGGCAAGAAGTACCGGGCGTGGCTCGTCGCTCGTGGCGGGAAGGTACCACTTTCCTGGAAGATAACCTCGGGAAAGCTGCCGCCGGGCCTGAAGCTGTCTAGGTCCGGCCTCATCTCCGGCGCGCCGAGCAAGAAAGGCAGCTACACCTTCACCGTGGAGGTCACGGACGCCGGGGGACACTCTGCCAAGAAGAAAGTCAAGATCACGATCAAGGGGTAACGCATGCGACGATTCTCGGTAATGGTCGCGGCTGTCGCCGTGGCAGCAGCCTGCCTGGCATTACCTTCCCTCTTACCGGCCGCCGCGGCGACCGCCGGATTCGCGGTTTCCGGCAACAAGCTCGACTTCAACGGGACGGCTTTCCTCGGGCGCGGTTTCACCCTCGTCGGGGCCGTTGACCCGAGCTGGTGCCACAACGCGCAGGCGGAAGCGGCCGCCGCGCATCTAGACGGGAAGGAAATGAAGGCCGCCAAGGCCTGGAACGCGAACTTGATCCGCTTCCAGGTCAGCCAGCCTGGCCTGTCGAACGCGAACTTGTCAGCAGGCCAGATTGCCGCGTACGTGGCGCAGATCAAGGCCGCCGTCGCGCTGTCGGAGAGCGAGGGGTTCGGCGTCATCCTGTCGATGCAAGACCAGGGAATCGCCTGCGGCACCGCCGAGCCACTGGCGAGCACAGCGACCGTGACCGCCTGGCACAACCTCGCCCCGGTCTTCGCCAGCGATCCCGACGTCATGTTCGAGCTCTTCAACGAGCCGCACAACGGGACGAGCGCAGCGGACTGGAACCAGTGGAAGTGGGACGCGTGCAAACCGATCAAGTTCTGCTCGGTCGGCTACCAGCGGCTCATCGATGACATCCGGTCCTGGGGCGCGCCGAACGTCGTGCTGGTCGACGGCGCCGAGCATGCCAGGAGCTTCGCCTCGGTTCCGCTACTGAAGGACACCTCGCCCGGCCGCGGCATCGTCTACGCGGTTCACCCGTACGGCGTGCATTCCAGTTCTGCCGAGGAGCCGCTGTTCGGTTACCTGACCCCGGCAGTCCCTGTCCTTGCCACCGAGTGGAACTACCAGGACTGCGCGGACAACCCGACGCCGGAATTCAACTGGCTGCACTCGATCGGGGTCGGCCTGACGGGCTGGGCGTTCGACATACCGGGCACGCTCATCAGCGGCTGGGGCTATCAGCCGACCAGTTGCACCAACAGCAGCGGCTGGGTGGGCGGCGCGGCCTTGAAGTCGTACTTCGCAACGCAATAGCCGCAAGCGAAATGCTGTCAGACTGCCCACTCGGCAATCTGCCGGGCGGTGGCCTGGATGACCGGCCCGTACTCGGTCACGAGTTCGGCCATCGCCGCCGGGGACCACGGGATGGCGACGTTGACGGCCGCGATAACCTCCCCCGACCGAGACCGCACCGGCGCGGCGATCGAGCGGAGCGCGCTCTCGAGTTCCTCGTCGTTCACGGCTACCCCGGCGTGCCGCACGCCCTCGAGTTCGGTCAGCAGAGCCGCCTTGCTGGTCAGCGTTCTCGGCCCGCGCTGCACGAACTCAATGCGGTCAAGCAGTTGGTCGAGGTCGTGGCGCGGCAGGAAGGCGAGCAGGGCCTTGCCGGTGGCGCTGCAGTAGGACGGCAGCCGGGAGCCGACACGCAGCGAGAACTCGAGATGGTGGTATCTGCCAGGCCGCCCCCGCACGCGGTCAATCAAAATCACGTCAGTGTCGTCGCGGATCGCCAGGTTCGAGGTGTGCCCGGTGGCTTCGGTCAGGCGGCGCAGGTGCGGTGCCGCGACCTCACGCAGGTCGAGCGAGTCGAGCAGGGAGAACCCAAGGTCCAGTACCCGCACGCCGAGCCGGTACTTCCGGGTCAGGTCGTCTTGCTGCAGGTAGCTGAGCGAAGCAAGGGTGGCGACGTAGCGATGCGTCGTGCTGCGGGACAAGCCGAGCTTGCGGGCGAGCTCGCTGATGCCGAGCAGGGGCTTGTCGGGTGAGAAGGCGGCGAGGATCGCCAGGCCGCGTTCGAGCGACTGAGAGAACCCAGCCTCGGCACCTGTCTCTTGCATGTTCCAGATACTAGAACGCCGTACCGCAGGGCCGATTTGGCACCACGCTCTAACGGGATGACTTGCAGGCGGGTTAGCCGTGGCTCGCGATGAGCGCCGTCAGCACGGTCAGGGTGATCGAGAGCGCGGCCGCGAACCCGTGCAGCGCGACCAGCCTGGGCGGGAAGTGCCACGCGAAGCGCGCGTGGTTCCTGACCTCATGGTTGTTGCGGATCAACCAGCCGAGCCCGACGCTCAGCGCGACCACGAGGATGCCGAACGCGATC
>JASHTT010000028.1 GCA_030040415.1 Streptosporangiaceae bacterium
CTCGCACCGCCGGGCTCCCTAGCCGTCGGTCCCTCTGCCGTGGCCATCTAGCCGACCACCTCCATGTTGCCGGTCATGTAGCCGATCGTCTGCATGGGCCCGCCGTTGCCGTCGAGGTAGCCAAGGCCGCACGGGATCTTGCACTGCCAGAAGTAGCTGTTCGGCGTGCGCGGCGACATGAAGCTGAATTGCACCACCTTGTGCGGGCTGCTCGGCGTGCACGGCGAGACGCTGCACAGGTTGCTGTTCTCGGCGAAGGTCGTCGGCGAGGCCACCGGTATGTTCAGGCCGAGAGCCGGGATCGCGAACGTGTGCGCGACGGTGCACTCGGACCAGGAGTTGAGCTGGGTGACCGACTTGCCGTCCACCAGCATGTGATTGCCTATCGTCCCGGTGACCCTGCCCCACACCTGGTTGCGCAACGGAGTGCAGCCGTCGTAGCCGTAGATCGTCACGTTGATCCGGCTGCCCGCCGGGACGCTGAAGTTCGTCGTGTGCACCCACTTGTGCGTCTGCGGGCTCATGATGAAGTAGGTGACCCAGTCGGGGTCGGTAGTGATCGTTGTCTGTGGTGCTTCCTGCATGATCACGTTGACCGTCGCCCCGGTATCCGGCGTGACGTGGGCTGTGTAGTCCTCGGTGGGCGGCCCGGTGCTCGCCAGGAAGTAGTGCACGACGACGAACCCCACCACCGCGGCGAACGCAAGGAACGCCACGATCAGGGTCGCCACCCGCGCAGGCAGAGACACCGGGCACCACCTCGATTCCCCCGAACCGACGCGGCCATCGACAGGCTCACACCTTCGGTGCCTGAGCGGTTACATCGGGTAGCCGGTGTTGCCCCGCATCAAGCGTGAGTCGGCACTGCGTGCCCGCGCAAAGTTTGTTGTCCCCCTGCGACCGGCTTCTACCCCCGTACACCAATCCGTGCGCCGGTCGGCTGTATTGATGCCCAAGTTACAACGCGCTGAACCGCCTGCTTGAGCCACTCCTCGCGACAGCGCGCGGCCGACCGCACCGAAGCGCAGCCGGGCGGATGCCTGCGTATTCCATGATCACGGAAGATTCGGCCACCAGGGCAGCCCGGATTTACCGTGATCTTGGCCTGCCCGGCAGCCATGCTGCCGAAGCACGCTGGCGAAGCACGCTGCCGAAGACAGCGCCGGCGGTGCCAGTAAGCCGATTGCCGTACTACCAGGCGTGCCAGGGCAGCAGCGCGGTCACAGCCACGGCTGCGAACAGCAACGTCAGATAGGCAATAGACAGGTGGAAAAGCCGCATCGGCGCGACCTGCCCGCCAGCGGCAACACCGGCCCGCAGCCTGTGCGCCTCGACCAGGAACCAGCCGCCCAGGGCTGCCGCGCAGCACCCGTAGACCGGCCCGGAGTACACCGCGAGCGCCAGCGTCGAGGCGACCATCAGCCACGAGTAGACCACTATCTTGCGCGCCACTACCGCCGGTGGCGCCACCACCGGCAGCATGGGCACCCCGGCGGCCGCGTAGTCATCCTTGAACTTCATCGCCAAGGCCCAGAAGTGCGGTGGAGTCCACAAGAACACCACGGCGAACAGCACCAGAGCTGGCCAGCCCACAGTGCCGCGGATCGCTGCCCAGCCGACGAGCACCGGGAAGCACCCCGCGGCCCCGCCGATCACGATGTTGGACGCCGTCCGCCGCTTCAGCGCGATCGTGTAGACCAGCACGTAGAACACGATCGCCGAGTCGGCCAGCACCGCGGCCAGCCAGTTGACGAGCAAACCAAGCAGCAGCGTGGCAGCCACGCCCAGAACGGCCCCGAAGGCGAGCGCCTCGCCCGGCCGGACGATGCCGGCCGCGCTGCCACTCCGGGCCACCAGTGGCCGGCGGGACGTCCGCGCCATCACCGCGTCGATGTCGCGGTCCAGGAAGCAGTTCAGTGTGTTCGCGCAGCCGGCCGCCAGCGACCCGCCGGCCAAGGTCACGAGCAGAACCCGGATGCCAGGTACGCCGCGCTCCGCGAGCACCATCGCCGGCACGGTCGTGACCAGGAGCAACTCGACTATCCGCGGTTTGGTCAGGGCGACCAGCCCACGGGCGACCAACCGGACGCTGCGGCGGTCCGAGACCTGCTGACCCGCCGCATCGCCAGCCGGGTCGCTGACCGCGGTACGCGCGGCCAGCGACCCGACGTCGGAAACCTGAGTCACTCGCCCGGCTCCGCAGCGGGCTTGGGCGCCTCGTCGCTAGCGGCTGAGTCCGGCGCCGGCGATGCGGACCCGCCAGCCGCGGCAGCCTTGGCGGAGACGGCTGGACCGCCGGTAACCAGCGTGATCCGGCGAGCCGGGACCCGGCTATGCGGCCTGGCGAACAACACGACGTACAGCGTCGCACCGATGATGATGAACAGCAGCATCGGAAAAGCGAACGTCAAGTTATAGCCGTGCGGCGTGTTGTCCGGCGTGATCCCGGCCGCGAGAAGATATCCGGGCACTATTGCCTCCTGCCACCAATTCCTGAAGTCGTCATCGGAGTCCCGGCCGGGACGGCCAGGACGACTTTCGCTGGGTGAGCAAACGGTCGAGGCCAGCCGACAGTTCTTCGGATTCCTCGTCCCGCAGCCACTGGGTGAGCACCACAACCGCGCCGCAGATCATGCCTGGCAGCATCCCCATCCACAGCACGGCGCCGGCGAGCTGCTGATCGTCAAGCACTGTCATGATGTGATGCGCCGAGTTGCTGTAGACCGGGTACAGCACGCCGTTGCCGAACACGAGCACCATGCCCAGCACGGTGCCGACACCGACCGTCGCGACTATGAGCGCCGCGCGGCGCAGCGGGGATGCGGCCGGGCTAAACGGCCGTGACCCGATCAGCTGCAGCCAGAGCAGGATCCCTGCCGCGATGTAGGTCACGTGATCGGCGAACGACACCGCGGCACTGCCATGCGCGGCGTCGAGCAGGGCGGGGAACTGCCAGCCCAGCCACACCACGTTGAACGCGACCACGGTTGCAACCGGGTACCGCAGGAACACCGGCACCCTGTCGGCCCGGTCAGCCTTTCCCGGCTCCGCCGCCGCCGATGACCCGCGTGCAAAGGCTCGCCGCAGCGGCAGCCATGGTGCACCCGCGACGATCAGCGCCGGGCCGACAAAGGCCAGCATCAATGCCTGCACCGCGCGGACCCAGATGTAGACGTCCGTCCAGTAGCCGAGCGGTGACACGATCGACAGGACGGTGATCGCCAGACCGCTCTGGAACAGCCAAGCCTCCCGGCGGAGCTGGCGCGCGCTCGGCTCGTCCTGGCCCGAGTGCGCGCTGGCCGCGAGCATCCGGCGCAGCCCGGCCAGGTGCGCGGCCGCCACCACCACGTAGGCAGCGACCGCGACCCAGCTGGCGGACCAGTGCGCAGTCAGGTAATACATGTTGCCGACTCCCCTGCTCCGCGCGCCTGATCGATGACTGCCACTACTTAACCAGGTAGAACAGAATCCAGGCGATGATGGCCACGATCGCGAGGTAGTTCCAGATGACGGTGAACGCGCTCAGCGATGCCTGGAACCGCTGCACCGCGAACGCCTCGTCGTACGTCGGCGGCTGCTCCACGAACGAGATCGTCGGTATCGGCCTGGCCCGCATGATCAAGGTTTCGAGCCAGACCATGGCCGCGAACACGACGGCCACGAATACCGGATAGAACCCGACGAAGCAGCTCGCGTAGCCTCCATCACCTGGCCAGAACCCGAGGTTGGTCAGCTGCCATATCTGGATCCCCATGCCGGCGAAGCCGAGCGCCAGCGCCAGGCTCGCGCCGGCCACCCAGGTCGACTTGTTCCCTGCCTTCATCCGCTGCAGCACAAGCCACTGGACCAGGGCGCTGACCACGATCAGCGCCATGACCACGATGCCGATCCACGCCTTGGGTGCGGGCCCGACGTACCAGCGGCCGTGCGAGTTCAGCGACCGCAGGTAGAAGAAGGCGAACACGAACGCGCCGAAGCCGAACGACAGCGATCCGATGGCAAGCCTTGCCCCGGTCCAGGAGGCGTTCAGCCCCGCCTCGTGATAGAAGGCGGCCTCCTCCTCTTCCTGGCTCAGGCCAGTCGGCTCCGCAGTTGTCTCAGCCATCCCTATGCCTCCGCTCGAACCGTCGTGTCACCGCTGATCGCCCCGGCCAGCACGCCCGCAGGCGGATGCAGGTCAGCAACGGGCGGCGCGTCCGGCACGCCGTACTCGTACGGCGCGGACAGGATCACCGGGACCTGGTCGAAGTTGTCCGGCGGCGGCGGCGACGGAATCTGCCACTCGAGGCCGCGAGACTCCCACGGGTTGCCGGTCTCGCGCTCGCGCACGATCACGGTCGACCAGACGAAGTTGACCACGAAGATCAGGATCGAGAAGCCCAGCACGAACGAGGAGATCGACACCCAGTCGTTCAGCGTGGTCAGGTTCACCGCGTATTCGAACACCCGGCGCGGCTGGCCGGCCATGCCGACCGCGAACAGCGGCAGGAAGGTCGAGTTGAACGCGATGAACATGATCCAGAACTGGATGTAACCCAGCCTCGTGTTGAGCTTGATGCCCATCATCTTCGG
>JASHTT010000315.1 GCA_030040415.1 Streptosporangiaceae bacterium
AACGCATGCCCTCGCGCCACGCCGCCACCCCGTGATCGCACGCCGCGCGATCGCCCACCTCGCGGGCGCCGGCTCGGCGTGCTGCGGCAGCGGGCGTCGGGCCCACAGAACCTGCGCTCAACGCGCCTCGGGCCGGATAAGGCCGGCCAGACAGCCACCGGTGCCAGCCCGCAGACCAGCGCGCCGAGCCGGAGCCCCCAGGACGGACGCCGTCAGGCCCCTTCGGCTCCGCTCCGCGACCCCAGCGTTCCCACCAGTCCCAGCGTTCTCACTAGTCGCCCAGTGTTGATCTTCGGCTTGTCATGGGTGTGCGTTTGCTGGGGTCATGGCACCACTAAACGCACACCCATGGATTGATCTTGGAGGATTATGCCCTATCTGTCCTGATAGATGCACGAGATCTGGCGACCCTCGGCGCCGAGAATGAGCCAGGCGGCGCGCTGCCGCCACGTTTGACGGCTCACCTATGTCAATATGACGTCGATTCAGCGTCTCAGTGACGTCGGTTTGGACTTGACGAGACGTCACTAGTGACGTCATGATGATGTCATGGACTTGAGCCAGTACGCAGAATCGCTCCGCCGGGAGCTCACTGCCATCACGAAGTTCGCCGGCGAGGACATCACCAGGGCAGCCGAGATGCTGTCCGACTCGCTGGACTCGTCAGTGCGGCTGGCGCTGCTCGACGTGCTGTCCGCCGCTGCCGACGAGATAACCGCAAGCCTCGAAGGCGCGACCATTGACGTCCGGCTGTCCGGCACGGACCCGCAGTTCGTGGTCACCGTCAACGGCGACGAGCACGGCGAGGCCGGGGACCAGCCGGCCTCCGCCGAAGGTGCGGATGAAGCCGGCACGTCCCGGGTCACGCTGCGCATGCCCGAGTCAATGAAGTCGGCAGTCGAAGCACGGGCAGCGGCCGAGGGCCTCTCGGTCAACACCTGGCTCGTCCGGGCCGTCAACCGTGCGCTCGACCGGCAGGCCGGCCGCGGTCCGCGGCCCAGGCCAGGAGTCGGCAAGCGATACACGGGCTTCGCCCGCAGCTAACACCCCACGCACTCACTTTCTCACCCGCCATAGAAGGGCACAGCCATGACCAACTGGGAATTCCCATGCTCAGAGCCCATCGACATCGACATCGACTCATGGGCCTCCGGTAGCGTCGCGGTCTCGGGCGAGGCCACGCAGACGGTCACCGTGGAGGTCGTCCCGGCAAGCCTGCACGCCGACGACGCACTGCTGTCCGAGGTCAGCGTCGAATTTGACGGCGGGCACCTCGAGGTCAAGGGCCCCAGAGGCATCAGCCTCCGGCGCCGGGGCGCCCTAGACCTGACGATCAAGGCGCCGGCCGGCTCGCGCTGCACGGCCAAGAGCGCGTCAGCGGACATCAGCTGCGTGGGCGAGCTTGGCCGCCTGAAGGCCTCAACCGCCAGCGGTGACGTCATGGCCAAGTTGGTCACCGGCGACCTGGAGGTGGCGACCGCCAGCGGTGACGTGATCGTCAGCGAAGCCGCAGCCGAGGTCAGGGCCAGCACCGCCAGCGGCGATGTCCAGGTCGCGCGCCTTGGCGGCGAGGCTCGCGTCAACACCGCCAGCGGTGACGTCATGATCGGCCAGTGCGCTGGCTCGGTCTCGGTGAGCACCGCGAGCGGCGACGTGGAACTGCGTTCGGTCGCGTCCGGCCGGATCGGCGTAAACAGCGCCTCGGGCGACCTGACCGTCGGCGTCGTTCCGGGTATAAGCGTTTACCTCGACCTCGCCAGCACGTCCGGCTCCATCAGGAGCGAGCTGGAGGAGTCCGACGGCGACGACTCCGGTCCGGCCGTGGAGATCAAGTGCCGCACCCTGAGCGGCGACGTCCGGATCCGCAGGGCGCCCGCGGCAGCCGCCGCGAGCGAATCAGCCTGAGAACTGCTCAGAAGGGGATCGAAGACATGAACATCCACACGCTCGAAGAGGTCGCCAGGCAGCGACAGCGGGAACTACACGAGGAGGCAGTCCGTCGCCGGGCCGACGCTGAGGCTGAGCCAGCCCGCCCGCAAACGCCGCTGCGCGTGCGAACCGGCTGGACGCTCGTCGGCATCGGCCTGAAGCTGGCCATTCCCGCCCAGCGCCGGCCCGTCAGGACCGGCACGGCCCGTTCCTGATCGGCTCAGCGCATGTTCAGGCCGACCGGCGCGACGCAGCCAGCGATCCAGCTGGCCGACAGCTCCCCGGTAGCGATGATCTCGGCGGGACCGGTGAGGAGGCTTGCCGTGGCACTCGGCGTCACGGCAAGCCTTCCGCCGGGAACGTGCACAGTCCACGCCGATCCCGTCCCGTCAGTCCACTCCCCCGCCGCCACCGCCGCGGCCACCGCGGCGGCGACCGCGCCAGTGCCGCAAGACAGCGTCAGCCCAGAGCCCCGTTCATGCACCCGCATCTCGGCCTCATGATCGCCTACGAGCCGGATCACCTCGACGTTCGCGGACACTAGCCCGGGCGAGTCCGCCGCAGATCCGGCGAACTCCGCCGGCGCCAGCACCTGGGGTCCAGCCAGGTCAATCCCGGCCACGCTCTGCTCCACCAGGCACGCGAGATGCGGGTTTCCCACCGAGATTGCCAGCCCCGCGAGCCGCTGACCGCCGGCGTCCACCGCGCCCGGCCCGATGACAACTGCCGCGCCCATGTCCACCGTGAACTGGCCGTCAGGGTGCGCGAGGACCGCCCGTTCCCCTGCCCTGGTGGCAACCCGCAGCTCAGGGCCGGCGGCCAGGCCTTCGTCCAGCAGGTACCTGGCGAATACCCGGACGCCGTTGCCGCACATCTCGGCGAGGCTGCCGTCGGCGTTCCGGTAGTCCATGAACCACTCGGCCCGCTGGCCGGCGACGTCGGATTCGCCGGCCGCCGCCGTCCGCACGACGCGCAGGACGCCGTCCGCCCCGAGGCCGGTGTGCCTGTCGCAGATCCTCGCGACGAGCTCGCCGGGCAGGTCAAGCAGGCCATCCGGATCGGGAATGATCACGAAGTCGTTGCCGGTCCCGTGCCCCTTGGCGAACCGCATAGCCCGAATGCTAGCCGCCGCTGGCCGGCGACCTCGCGAGGCCGGGCTTGGACAGCGCGGCCAGTGCCCGGTCGGCGACGCCAGGGCCGCCGCGCACCCAGATGACCCGCGGGTCGCGGCGGAACCACGACTCTTGCCGCCGGACAAACCTGCGGGTGGCCTGGACGGTCTGCGCCGCGGCCTCCTGCTCCGAATACTGGCCGGAGAGGAACGCGAGCACCTGGGCGTACCCGAGCGCGCGGCTCGCGGTCCTGCCCTCGCGCAGCCCAGCCCGCTCGAGCCTGGCCACCTCGTCCACCAGGCCGAGCTGCCACATCCGAGCCACTCGGTCGGCGATCCGCCTGTCTAGCTCGAGCCGGTCGAGTTCGACGCCCACCTGCACCACCGGGAATACCGACTCGTACTGCGGCAGCGTCGCGCTGAACGGCCGGCCCGACATCTCGACGACCTCCAGCGCCCGCACGATCCTGCGCCCGTTGCCCGGCAGGATGGCCGCCGCCGCGGCCGGATCCACGGCGGTGAGCCGGTCGTGCATCGCGGTGGGGCCCACCTGGGCCAGTTCGTCCTCCAGCCGCGCCCGCACTCCGGGATCCGTCCCCGGGAACTGCAGGTTGTCGATGGCGGCGCGGACGTACAGTCCGGACCCGCCGACGAGTATTGGCGTTCTCCGCCGGTCCCTGATGGCCGTTATTGCCTGCCTAGCCAGGATCTGGTACTCCGAGACGCTGGCCGCCTTGGTGACCGGCCAGACGTCCAGGAGATGGTGCGCTACGCCCTCCCGCTGTCCGGGATCGAGCTTGGCGGTGCCGATGTCCATGCCTCGGTACAGCTGCATGGAATCGGCGTTGACCACCTCGCCATCGAGCGCGTGAGCCAGCGCGAGCGAAAGCTCGGACTTGCCTGCGGCAGTCGGCCCCACCACCGCGATCACTGGCTCTAGCATTGCATCAGTCTGACAGCGGAGGGTATCTCCTGCACACGACGCGGCCAGTAGGCCGCCCCGGCCTGGGGAGACGCATGACGTACGGGGACGACATCACGGCGCCTGGCCAGAGCAACGGGCCAGATGGCGACGATGATTTCGAATCGGCTGACTTGTACTCCGACGATGAGTACGACGTCGAGTATGACGAAGACGAAGATGATGATGACGACGACGATGAGGACGAGGACGAGGACGACCTGGATTACGACGAGAACGACGACGACGACGAGCAGTGAGGCGGCGGCCTAGCGCCGCTGACCGCGGTCCTCGCCAGCTGCTCGCTGCCCGTCGGTGACCCGGCTGAGTTCGCGCAGCCGGGTCAGCGTCTTCCGGCGGATTCCCAGAACGCAACCAGGTAGCTGACCTCGAGCGGAATCCCTGAATACAGAATCTCCCCGCGTAGTCCGCGGTCTTCGCGCAGTCGCGCGGCCCCGGCAAGGACCTGCCAGGCAGCGCGGCCCGCGACCATGAGCTCGGTGTCGTCGGCGGGTTCCAGCGCGGCCAGGCGGTCGGCGTCCGCAGTCGCGAATGCGGCCTCGACTTCCTTGTCGTAAGCGTCGGCTGCGGGGTCGGCAGCGCCCGGCGGGCCGGCCGCGCGGCGGGCCGGACCGTCCCCCATCACCAGCATTGCGATCCGCGGGGCCGCCATGCCAAGACGCCCGCCCAGCTCCAGGCATCCGGTCGCTGGCAGGGCGTGCCACACTCCCTGCAGCAAGGTCTTAGGGATGTCCCGCGGGTCGCCGTCACCCGCCCGCTCGCGCAGCAGCCAGGCGCCTACGGTCAGGGAAAGCGGCAGTACTGGCTTGCCGGTCCCAGTGCGCCACGGGACCCCGTACCGCTGCAAGCTCCCCGCCGCATCGGCGGGAAATGCGACCGACCGGTCCGCGGCACCGACGACGACGAGCAGGTCTGGTCCAGTGGCCAGCAGCCGTGACAGCGCCTGGATGCAAGCCTCGCGCAAGACGGCCAGCTCAAGGTCGGCGGGACCGAGGCCGGGGCGCCCGGCTGACCGGTCCAGCGCTGGCTTCCCCGCAGCACCGGTCGCCTCTGGTACGAGCAACGGCGGGTGCGGGCAGACCGCGGCGGCTACCAGCACGCTCAGGCCACCGACCCGACGGTCGGCATGCCGAGCAGCACCGCCTCTCTGGCCGGACGTTCACCAGGCTGCTCGGGGCCTGCCGCCAGCCCGCCGCCTGACTGACGCGCCTCCCAGGCA
>JASHTT010000316.1 GCA_030040415.1 Streptosporangiaceae bacterium
AGACATTGGTAGTTCCGCTGGCTGCGCGCTACGTCGCCGGCGTCGTCGGCTTGCTGCTGGTGTGCGCGGCGGCGAGCAGCGTCATCGGCACGCTGATCGTGCCGCGGTCGGTCGCGAACCGGCTCACCCGCCAGGTAGAGCACGTGGTCAACGCCATATTCATCCTGATCACGGCGCCCATCAAGGACTTCAGGCACCGCGACCGGGTGCTCGCTGCGCACGCGGCGACGTTGCTGCTGTTCCAGCTGGCCGCCTGGCTCGGCATGTTCTTCATCGGCTTCTCGCTGATGTTCTGGCCGCTCGAGCACGCCGGAATCACGACGGCCTTCCGCACCGCGGGGCCGGCGCTGTGGGAGATCGGCTCGGCCCGCACCCGCGGTGGGGCCGAGGAGACGCTGCTCGACGTGGCCTCGATAACCGGCATCGTCACCGTCACCCTGCAGATCGCCTACCTGCCGACGCTGTACTCGGCGTTCAACCGGCGGGAGACCGAGGTGGCGCTGCTGGCGGCCCGCGGCGGGGTGCCGAGCTGGGGTCCGGAGTTGCTGGCCCGCACTCACTACGCGCTCGGCTCTGGCGTGTCGACCATCGACACCCTCCCTGACCTGTACGAGAGCTGGGAGCGGTGGGCGGCCGACGTGGCCGAGAGCCATACCACCTACCTGCCGATGGTGTGGTTCCGCTCGCCTAAGGCACTGCAATCGTGGGTAACAGCACTGCTGGCGGTGCTGGACTCCGCTGCCATGTACCTCGTGCTGTGCCCGGACAGTGCGCCTGTGGTCACTGCCCGGCTGTGCCTGCGCAGCGGCTTCCTCTGCTTCAACGAGATCGCCAGGGCGATGGGGTTCACGATTCCAGACGAGCCCAACCCAGCCGGCGGGATCGCGGTGACGTACGAGGAGTTCCTGGACGCCGTCGCGCGCATGCGCGAGGTTGACTTCCCGATCGAGCGCGAGCCGGAGCAAGTCTGGCCGGACTTCGTCGGCTGGCGGGTGAACTACGAGCAGGCGGCCTACGCGATCGCCTACACGCTCGATGTCGTTCCGGCGCTCTGGTCGGGGCCCCGAAGGCACGGCCACCCGCCGATCCCGCCCATCAGGCCCTCCCTCGGCAGGCCCCCGACGAAGCGGCGGCCCAAGCAGCCAGCCAGAGGAACCGGCCGCCGCATTCCGCCGGGCCAGTCCCGGCGTGCCGAACCGGGCTCCTAGCCGCCAGACTCGGACTCCACGCTGGCCGGCTGGCCGGGCTCGCCCGGGTCAACGCCGGCGCTGGCGCCGAGGGCCGGCCCGAGTACCGACTCCGCCGCGCGGACGACGGGCTCGCGGAGCGTCTCGCCTATCAGCCGCGCGGCGTAGGCGAGCAAGCCCTGCCGCTCCCCGTCTGACTCCTCCCGGGCGGCCGCTGACAGTTGCTCGGTCAACCGGGTGACCAGTGTCTGAGCGGTCGGCCACTGGCCGACCACCCGCCTGGCGTCAGGGGTGACCTTGAGGACGTACCAGAACTTCGGATCTCCGCCGGTCGTCGTCTTGCGGAAGTCGACGTAGCCGGGATCCAGCGCCTCCAGCGCCCTGGCCACCTCGGCCTCGTCGAGTCCCGTCTGCCCGGCGATGTCGGCGACCGTCACCAGGTAGCTGTCCTCGAGCAGGCTCACCGTCGCGTGCAGCACCGGCAGATCCCGGGCCGCCCAGGTGTCTTGCACTCGTGCCACTGCCTATCCGGGATCCTGCCTCCGCGCCGCACAGCATCCCTCAATCGTTGCCCCCGGTCGGCCGGGGTCGTGTAGCCAGCAGATGCAAGATTAGCGAGAATGAGACCTGCGAGCAGCGTCCGGCGTGTTCCCGCTCGCCGAGGTCGCGACCGTTGAGCCTGCGGCAAGCAGTGCGCTCGTATCGCTATGCTGTGGCAGCCTTTCCCGACCAGCCTTTCCCGACCAGACCACAGACCCGAGAGGAACCCTGATGACTTACGACACCGGCCTCGAGCGGACTCTTGTGCTGCTCAAGCCCGACGCCGTGGCCAGGGGCCTCGTCGGGCGGGTACTGACGCGCTTCGAGGACGCCCTGCTGAAGATCGTCGCCGCCAAGATGGTCTGGATGGACGCCGACCTCGCGAAGCGGCACTACTTCGATCTTGAGGAGCGCTTCGGGCCCGCCGTCTACAACGCGATGTCCGAATTCATGGAGACCGGCCCGGTGATCGCGCTGGTGCTCGAAGGCGTCGGGGCAGTTGCCTGCACGCGCAAGATCGTCGGCTCGACCTATCCCGACCAGGCGGCGCCCGGCACGATCCGCGGCGACTTCGCGCACATGAGCCGGGAGTACGCGAACGAGCGCGGGATCGCCGTGGCCAATCTCGTGCACGCATCCGGCAACGTGGAGGAGGCCGGGCGGGAGATCGAGGTCTGGTTCGCCAAGGACGAGATCCACGACTACCCGACGACCGCGCAGCGTTACCTTCGGTAGCTGAACCGCCGAACCTGAGCACACGTTCCCTTGGCGTCGGCGCGGCTTGGCCTCGCCGGCAAGCCGCGAAAGGGAGCACACATGTCAGTTCGACGACAGGTAGCGGCTGCGGCCGTTATCACCGGGGCCATCGCAGCAATCGGACTAGCCGCCATGCCCGCGGCCCAGGCAGCCGGGCGGGGTGCCTATCTCAGCCGGTTCAGCACGCTGACGACCATCGCCTCCACGGTGCCAGACAACGGTGACGTCAACCCATACGGCGTCTTCGTGATCAAGCAGAGCACCGGCCGCCTGCGCAAGGGCGACGTCCTCGTCAGCAACTTCAACGACAAGGCCAACGAGCAGGGCACCGGCAGCACGATCGTCTCTGTCACGGCACGCGGCCACGTGACAGTCTTCGCGCACATCACGCCCGCCATGGTCGCGGGCGGCTGCCCTGGCGGCGTGGGCCTGACCACCGCGCTCGAGGTACTGCCTGGCGGCTGGGTCGTCGTCGGCAGCACGCCATCGACCAACGGCATGGCTGCCACAGCCAAGGCGGGCTGCCTGATCGTGCTGAACAGCATGGGCCGGGTGGTGGAGACCATCACCGGACACGGCATCAACGGACCCTGGGACTCCGCGGTGTATTCACACGGGATGGTCTCAGACCTGTTCGTTACGAACGTGCTGAACGGCACTGTCGCCGCGGGCGGCAAGGTCGTGCACCGCGGCGCGGTGCTCAGGGTCGCGCTGCGCCGGCACTGGGACACGCCGCCCACGCTGCTGGGGGTGACGACCATCGGCTCCGGCTACGCCGAGCAGACCAACTCTGCCGCATTCGTGCTCGGGCCGACCGGCCTCGGGCTAGGCCGGGACGACACGCTGTACGTCGCCGAGACCGACACGAACGAGGTCTTCGCGATCAGCCACGCGGTGTTCCGGGCCGGCAGTTCCGGCACCGGGCGGGTGCTGACCATGGGCGGCAAGCTCAACATGCCGCTTGGCCTCGCCATCGCACCGACCGGCGACGTACTGACCGTGAACGGCGGCGACGGCAGGGTCGTGGAGACTACCCCGTCCGGGATGCAGGTCGACTGGCGGTTCCTGGACACCTCGGGCAGCCCGCGCGGCGCTGGCGCGCTTTTCGGGCTGGCCGTCGGGCACGGCCCAAGGGGCGGCGTCTACTACGTGGACGACGCGACCAACACGCTGCGCCTGCTGCACTAAGCAGCGGCTGGCTGCACGGGCGTGACGTCCGGGTTCTACTGTCCGGGCGTCACCCCGAGCCAGCGCTCCAGCCAGCTGAACTGCTCGGCCAGCACGTGCAGGACCGACTCGCGGGCAACGTACCCGTGGCTCTCGTGCGGCAGCAGCACGAGCCTCGCCGTCCCGCCGGTGCCCTGGATCGCCTGGAACAGTCGCTCCGACTGGATCGGGAACGTGCCGGAGTTCGCGTCCTGCGCACCGTGGATGAGCAGCAGTGGCGCGCCGATCTGGTCGGCATACCGGAAGGCCGAAACGCGATCGTAGACCGGCATCGCCTCCCAGAAGTTCCGCCGTTCGGTCTGAAACCCGAACGGAGTAAGACTGCGGTTGTAAGCGCCACTGCGCGCTATGCCCGCTGCGAACAAGTCGGTGTGCGCCAGCAGGTTTGCCGTCATGAACGCGCCGTAGCTATGCCCGCCGACCGCCACCCGCCGCGGGTCAGCGATGCCCATGTCGGTCAGCGCGCGGATGTGCCCGGCAGCGGCGGCGGTTATCTGCTCGACGTACGTGTCGTTCATCGTCTCCGGATCGCCGATGACTGGCATCGTGGCGCCCTGCAGCACCGCGTAGCCGCGCAGCACGAACCAGACAGGGTCGGACGCCGCTAGCCAGGTGAACCGCTCCGTCGTGCCGCGAACCTGGCCAGCCGTGGCGGGGTCGCCGTAGTCATGCGGATAGGCCCAGACGACCAGCGGCAGCCTGCCGTCGGTGGCCGGGTCGTAACCCGGCGGCAGGTGCAGCATGCCGGTGAGCTGGACGCCATCACCGCGGTCGTAGGCCAGCATCCGCTTGTCCATGCCGGTCAGCTGCGGGTGCGGATCAGGCAGCGAGGTGAGCTGCCGCGATGCTCTGCCGTCCAGCTGAGTCACGACCAGGTTTGGCGGTTCGGTCCG
Organism: Streptosporangiaceae bacterium; assembly: GCA_030040415.1. GTDB lineage: Bacteria > Actinomycetota > Actinomycetes > Streptosporangiales > Streptosporangiaceae > JAJYUU01. Next base: position 4,604 of record JASHTT010000316.1, read on the forward strand.
GCTCTCGTGCCAGATCAGCACGGCCTCCCGGCCATCGCCGACGAAGCCGAGGACCCGCTCGTAGGCGTCGGCGCGGCTGCGGAACAGCCGCTCGGTGGCCAGGTCCGTCAGATCGAGCCGATCAAGGAAGGGCCGGTCGCCGTCCGGGCTGGCACCGTCGCCGCGCAGGTAAATGTGGCTGCCGTCCTGCAGGACCGTGCGGGTCCCGTCGGGATGCACGGTCTGCAGCGGGCTGCCGGGGTCGGCATAGGCCTCGTCCACCGAGTGATCGAATATCACCCGGCTGGCCTCCGGTGCGGCGAGGTCGGTGAGGCGCGAGGTCAGCCAGCGGCGGTCACGGTCGTGCTCGGTGATGAGCAGCTGCCCGGGGGCGGCCATGTCGTACCAGCCGACGCAGCGCTCCTGCATGCGCAAGGCGGGCAGCGGCTCGCCGTCGAACGGCGCGGCCAGCCGGTACATCTGGTCCCGGTGCTCCACCTTGGTCATGGGGTCGCCGCCGTCGAGCGCTTCCGTCCAGACCAGGCTGGCCGGCATCGCCTCCTCCCAGGAGACCATCCGCGGGCCGGTTGGTACGCCGTGCCGGGGCACCTCGTCGCTCACCGGCAAGTCCGCTATCACCCGCTCGAGCCCGCCTGTTGCGGTCCGCGCCTCGATGCGCCTGGCAAAGTACGGGAACGGCACACGATAGGAGAACGGCCGCTGGAGCCGGTAGCAGAGCAGGTGCTGACCGTCGGGCGACTCGCTGAGCTGGCAGTACAGGCCAGGCGCGGCCAGTTCGGCGGCCTTGCCGGTTACCGGGTCGACCCGAAGCGGCACGGTCGTGGCCAGCAGTTCGAAGGCGTCTTCGTCGGCGCTGGTGCGCAGCAGGTCGGTGTACGTGGCCATCTGCGAGCGCTTGCCCGCTGTCTCCTCCACCTGCGGCTCGATCGGCTCCACGAGCAACCCTGCCGTCCCAGGCGGTGCGCCGAGCGCAAGCAGCGTGCCGCCATCCCGCGACCAGCGAATCGTCGAGCCGGCCGACGCGGGATCGCCGCCGAGCACGTCGCGCACCCGGAGCCCGGGTACTTCGGCCGCAACCGCGGCCTCCGCATCAGCCACCCAGACGGCGATGCCGTCGGGCTCGTCCACGGTGAAAGCGAACCGCCGCCCGTCGGCCGCCCAGACCGGGATGCCCACCGACCGGTCAGGCGGCAGGTCGATACGGCGAGCTTCGCCATCGGGCAGCGCGATCACCGACAAGCCAGTAAGCCTGCGTATCCGCTGCCGTCCGCCGAGCACCGGGTCGATCCGCAGGCCCGCCAGGGCCACGTAAGGCCGCGCTAGCAGGGCGACCGGCGGATGTGCCTCGTAGTGCACCAGCGCGGCGAACCTGCGGCCCGGTCCGAGCGACACGGCAGGCGTCGGCGCAGCGTCGATGATCGCGACTATGTCTTGCGCCGGGCTCAGGTACGCCACCAAGGATCTCCTCTGTCCTGGCCCGGCAGGGGTCTGCCTGCCGGGCGTGCTGACCAAGGTTCGCCGGCGCGCCAGGGCCGCGCAAGTCGGCTGATCCCCGTGGCGTTCCCGCGGGAACGTCAGCGTCGCGACGTTCCCGCGGGAACGTTACCCGTCAGTACCAGCCGTAGGCCTGCTCGTGCTCCCAGGCCCGGCGCGGGGTCCCGTAGGTCTGCTTGATGTAGCGCAGACCCCAGCGGATCTGGGTCCAGGCATCTGACCACCAGTCCTTGCCAGCGCTGCCCATCTTTGCGCCGGGCAGCGCCTGCGGGATGCCGTACGCCCCCGAGTAGGGGTTGCTGGCGTATACATTCCAGCTGCTCTCGAGCGTCCAGAGCAGGTTCAGGTAGCCGAACTGGATGCGGGACTGGCGCCGCGACCAGTGGAACCTGTTGAGCATCCGCCTGGCGATCTGCCTTGGCGTCAGGCTTACCCGCTTGTGCCTGGCCTTGTGCGCCTGGCTCGTCGCCGCCGCGAACAGCGCATCGAGATGCGCAGGCCCGGCTCGTCCGGCACCAGCCAGCACGGCCGCCGCCGCGCGCGCCGCGTTTGCGGTGCTGGCCACTGAACCGGTGCTGGCCACTGAAGCCGTGCTGGCTGAAGTGCCGGCCGCCCTAGTCGCCGCGCCCGGGGGGCTGGCGGAAAGCGAAGCACCGCCGAGCGCAACCACGAGCGCTACGGCGGAGCCGGCTACTGCGAGATAGATCTTGGTTGATTGAACAGGGCCTGATGTCCTGAAGATGGACAAGATGCGCCTTTTGCCGGGCACGCGAGCGCGTGCTCTCTTCCCGCCCATTGCCAGTGCCAGCCGAAGGCATCGGCAGCTGGCAGCGCGCGGATGTTCGGCGCAGGGTCAAGGCGACCGGGCTGCCCGCCGGGCAGTGGTCACGCACGCAGGGCGCTGTCGGCGACCTACTCTGCCGTAAAGTTGCGCCCAAATGCCTATGAAACATTATCTAGCATACAAAATTTACCCTGTCGTAATTCAAACTTTATGAAATCATTATCTGTCTTGACGCTTGAAGTGCCTGCCATATGTGCCCGGCAAGCAGGGTGACCTGGTTAAATGGCGCAATCCTCATAGCAAGGACCGGAAAATGGGTGTCGGAAGGGCCCGGTTGCGGTATGCATAGTCAGCGGACGCGGGAATCGCGTCTGCGAAGTAGAAGATCACGCAGTAGGAGAAGTCAAATGCCGCAAGGCACAGTGAAATGGTTCAACGCCGACAAAGGTTACGGATTCATTGCCCCCGATGACGGTAGTGCAGATGTTTTCGTACACCACACCGCGATTCAGACAGATGGCTTCCGCAGCCTCGAGGAAAACCAGCGAGTAGAGTTCACCGCCGGCCAGGGCGCCAAGGGTCCGCAGGCCGAGCAGGTCAAGCCGCTCTAGCACCGCTGGGCTCCCATCGCCGGGACGCCGTCTTCGTATCACGCGAAACTAGGTTCCGAGATCTGGGTCTGGTTCTGCTGTGGCTGTGTCCGCAGCAGAACCAGACCCATCGG
>JASHTT010000317.1 GCA_030040415.1 Streptosporangiaceae bacterium
GGCAGGTGGCTGGCGTCGTCGTCACCGTAGTAGGTGGCGAACGAAGCCCGCGCGAACATCGGGTGGTAGCGGTAGATGGCCCGGATGTGCAGCGTCTCGCGCTGGCGGGCGGGCTTGGCCATCGGGTTGACCGACACGCCACCGTAGATCCAGCAGGAGTTGTCCCGCGGGAACAGGTGGTTGGGCAGGGGCGGCAGGAGGAAGTCGTCCGCCCGCAGCATGTCCCAGCGCAGGCTGTGCGCCCGCAGCGGATGCAGGTCAGCCTTGAGCACGCCGCCCACCAGGAACTCGGCGAGCCGCTGCCCGTCTAGGTCGCCGGCCAGCTTGCGCAGCGGTCCGGCCAGCGCCGGCCCGGCGATCTCTGGCGTGCAGACCCGGTCGAGTACGAACTCGCGGCCCGCCGGGATCTCGAGTGTCTCAGCAAGCAGCTGGCCGAAGTAGTGCACGGTGACGCCGTTGTCGCGCAGCGTCTCGGCAAACACGTCGTGCTCCTCCTTGGCCCGCTTGGCCCACATCACGTCGTCGAAAAGCAGTCCGCCGATGTTCTGCGGGGTCAGCCGGGACAGCTCAAGGCCGGGGCGGTGGATGATGGCCTGCCGCAGCGGGCCCACCTCCGACTGAACGCTGAACGTCATGACTCCCCCTTCGCTGTATCGCTGGTCGGGGCGGGCGGGACTGCCTTCAGGTCAGCGCGCTGCCCGTCGGCAGGCTCGGGAACCAGGCCCTTGCGCTCCCGGTCGGCCTTGAGGAACGGGTAGATCATGAGCCCGACCATGATGGCCACCAGCGCTTCGTACACCGCGGAGAAACCGCCAGCGAACGTCACCCACATGGAGAACAGCACGCCTGCGCCCGCAACTGTCAGATCCCGGGCGAGCGGCCAGCCCTGCACCCGGCGACGCCGGGACACCAGGAAGGCAAGCTGCGCGAGGGCGGACATGAAGTACGGGATCGCGACGGTGACGACGGTCAAGTCGACCAGGTAGGTGAACACCGTCAGTCCAGAGCTAGTCGTGTACCGCCACAGCATCAGCAAGGACGGCAGCAGCGCCGCGACGACGATGCCGAACCACGCGCTGTCCTTGCGGTCGGTCCACGCGAACTGCCTCGGGAACAGGCCGTCGTTGGCCTGGGCCCGTGCCACCTCGGTGGTGACCAGCGTCCAGCCGTTCAGCGCGCCGATACCGGACACGACGGCCAGCGCGGCGACGAGCTTGCCGGCCCAGGCGCCGTGCGTGAAGATCGACTCGAATGCGGGCACGAACGGCGCCCCGCTGTGAATCAGCACGTTGTGCGGGACGAGGCCCATCACTGCGGCGGCGACCAGCATATAGACGATCGCGCTCGCGCCGGTGCCCAGCAGTGAAGCCCGGCCGACGTTACGCCGCGGGTCCTTGACCCGCTTGGCGGTGATGGCCGCGACCTCGACGCCGATGAACGAGAACAGCGCGACGCCCGCAGCGATGCCGATCGCGGAGTACAAGCTGCCGCCAGAGGCATTGAAGGCGCCGAAGTGAGCGCTGGTGACGAAGAACCAGCCGACCACGCCGACGAACAGCAGCGGCAGGAACTTCAGCACGACGGTGATGTTCTGGAACCAGGCCATCTGCCTGACGCCCGCCAGGTTGATGGCTGCCGGGAACCACAAGCCGACCAGCGCGATGCCCCAGTTCTGGATGCCGGATGGGTTGATACCGAACAACGCATCGACGTAGAACACCCAGGACGCGACGATGGCGGCGTTCCCCGCCCACGCCTGGATCCAGTAGCACCACCCGGTCAGGTACCCGGCGAAGTCGCCGAACTCGTGCCGGGCGTAGGCATACAGGCCGCCATCGGAGTTCGGCACCCGCCTGGTCAGCTGGCCGAACAAGACGGCGAGCAGCATCGCGCCGATGGCGATCACCGCTAGCACCAGCAGCGAGCTGGTGCCAGCGCCGGCCATCACGGCTGGCATGGTGAACACCCCGGTGCCGATGATGCTGCCGATTACCAGCCCGGTCGCTGAGGTGAGGCCCAGCGCCCTGGCCTTTTGCTGGTCCTTGGCGCTGGTCAGTTCTGATGTTGGTTGAGGCCCGCCGGACGGGCGGGCTCGTGCGGTAGTTGACATTGACCCTCCCTGTGAACACACGCGGCGTCTTTGCACGCGCTTGGTCACATTGATCACTTCCATCCCATCCGGATGGGAGTGGTCGGGCCAGGGGTCGTTCGTCCCTAACTAGTCGTCCTTCGGCCTGTGCGGCCGGCGCTCACAGCACCTGGCCAGATTCGTCCGTCACGATCGCGCCGGCTGCCGCCAGCCTCTCGCGGCTGGCCCGGTAGTGGTGCATGCACATCAGAAGATCGGTTGCATGCGGCCGGCTGGCCGAAGGCGGCATCAGAACGATGACGGCTGGGCGCGCCGTGCAGCAGCACGAGCGGCCCGCGAGCGCCAGAGCCCGGAGGTCGATACCCGCCGGCGGTGCCGCGACCGGCGTAGCCGGCCCGCGCGCCAGTTGCTCGCTGACCCGGCCTGCATAGCTGGGGTGCAGGAACTTCGAGTTCATGGCTGAAGTATGTCCGCCGACGGCGCCGACCGCAGGAGCCGTTGAGTCCGCTGTCACGGGACCAAAGGCCCCTGGACGAATCGCCGGGCGGGCCGGCCACGATGGTGTCATGGCCCACACCCTGCTGGCAGCGTCTACGGGCACGGGTGTCGGGCTGACACGGACGTGCCTCGGCCTGGTCCGGGCGCTGGATCGGCACGGCGCGAATGTCGCGTTCGTTAAGCCTGTCGCGCAGCCCAGGCACCGCGGAGACGCGGACCGGTCGGGCGCGCTCGTCGAGGCCGTGGCAGGCCTGCATCCGCCGACCCCGCTTTCGACCGAGGACCTGGAGCAACTGCTCGGTGCTGGCGGCCTGGATCTGGCGCTGGAAAAGGTCGTCGCGGCCTGGCAGCCGGTCTGCGACTCGGCGGAGGTCGTCGTGGTGCAAGGGCTCAGCCCGCAGCCTGCCAGGCTGTACGCGACCGACTTCAACCACGCCTTGGCCAGGGCGCTCGACGCTGACGTGCTCCTGGTGTCGAACTGGCCAGCCAAGCCTGGCGCCCGGCTGGCGGCCACGGCCGCCGAAGAGGTGGCGGAAGTGCTCGCGATCGCGGCGAGCGGCTACTCGGCTGGCGAGAGCGAGCGCGTGGCTGGCTGCGTGGTCACCGACGTCCCGTCGGCCGATCCGGCCGCGACGGCGGCGCTGACCGCGGCGCTGCGTAAGCGCCGGCTCCGGCAGATCGCCGCGGTGCCGTACCGCCCGGAGCTGACCTGGCTCAGGGTCGCGGACCTCGTCAGGGAGTTGCGACCCCGGGTGCTCAGTGAGGGCGACCAGTCCCGCAGGATCAAGGATGTGGCCGTCTTCGCCCAGGGCGTGCCGGGCGGCTTGCGCGTGCTGACCGACGGCCGGCTGATCGTCGTCCCCGGCGACCGGCACGATGTGATCATGGCGGCCTGCCTGGCGACGCTGAACGGAATCCAGCTGGCCGGGTTGCTCCTGTCCGCCGGCATCGAGCCGGACCCGCGGATCGCGGAGCTGACCGCGGTCACGGCCAAGGCAGGACTGCCGATCCTGGTCAGCAGCGCGGACAGCTACGAGACTGCGGCGGGCGTGGGCGACATCGACCCGGGCCTCGCCACCGATGATCTGGACCGGGTCGAGGCGGTGACCGACACGGTCGCCGACGCGCTCGACCAATCTTGGCTCGAGTCGCTGCGTGGCCCTGCGCGGCCGCGCAGGCTCAGCCCGGCGGCATTCCGCTACAAGCTCACGGACCTGGCGCGCGCCGCGAACGCGCGGCTTGTGCTGCCCGAGGGAACCGAGCCGCGCACCGTGCGCGCCGCGGTCATCTGCGCCGAGCGGGGAATCGCGCGCAGCGTTCTGCTCGGCGCGCCGGACGAGGTGTCCGCCGTGGCCGCCGGCCTGGGCCTGCGGCTGCCGGACGGGGTGTCGGTGCTCGATCCGCGCGGTGTCGCCGAGCGCTACGTCGAGCCGCTGGCCAGGATCCGGGCACACCGGGGCTGGACGCAGGAGATGGCCCGCGAGCACCTGGCCGACCCGATCACCGTCG
>JASHTT010000318.1 GCA_030040415.1 Streptosporangiaceae bacterium
GACGCCGCCGGTCTTCTACGGCACCTTCAGCGCCGCCGGCGGAGCGGAAGCGGACCTGTCAGCCACCGTGGACGGGATCGCCGGGGCGACCCTCGCCGACACCCTGTGGCTGGCCGAGCTGTCCGTGAACCCCGAGCTGACTCCGTGGTGGACGTTCTCGGCGGAGAACGTCATCGCAGTGGAGCTGGACCTGTCGCTGCTGGACTACACGTTCGCCAGCTACCATCGCACGCTGTCCAATGTCACCATCCCGCTGGCCCGTGCCGTCACCCCCTACCAGGGCATCACGATCAGCCCGAGTCCCGCCTTCGTGACGCCGGGCGGCACGCTCCAGCTCACAGCCCACGTCGCCGGAACAGCGGACCAGGGCGTCACCTGGTCAGCACCGCCGGGCAACGGAAGCATCACCGGCAGCGGGCTATACACCGCACCAGCCACCCCGGGCACTTATCAGGTCACCGCCACCCAGGCCGCCGTAGGCCTGGATCCCGGAGCCACCGGCATTGCCTCGATCCAGGTAGGACTTCAGCCGCCAGGCCCGCCGACCAGCCCAGCTGCGGCTTCCACGAGCTTCGGCGCCGCCGTCGTGACCTGGACACCACCTGCCAGCACCGGCGGCGGCCCGCTCACCGGGTACACCATCACCGCCAGTCCCGGGCCAGCCACCGCCACGACGGCCGGCACGGCCACCAGCTCGGCCATCCGCGGGCTTATTCCCGGTGGCGTTTACACCTTCACTGTTACCGCCAGCAACAGCGGCGGTACCAGCCTGCCTTCCGCGCCCACCAGCCCGATCGTGATTGACGACGCCGGCGGGGCCTGGACGACCACCCCTGCCCCGCGGCCGGCGGACGCGAATCCCGGTCAGACGACTTTGTCGGCAATTACCTGTTCCGCCGCCTCCTGTGTCGCGGTCGGCGGCTACCAAAACTCGGCCCTGGATGAGCCCGCCATGCTGCTGTCCGGTTCCGGGTCCTCGTGGACGTCGGTTGCGGCGCCGGTGCCGTCGAATGTCAACACCGATGACTACTACTCAGCGAACCTGGATGCGGTGGCCTGCCCATCCTCTTCCAGTTGCGTCGCCGTCGGCGACTATGGCTACAACCTGGACGAAGGCTCCGGCCTGCTGGTCACCGGATCGGGGAAGTCGTGGACGGCCATCAAAGCCCCGCTGCCCGCCAACGCCGGCGGTAGTACCCCGAACCTCGACGCGGTCGCGTGCGGCGCTGTCGGTCACTGCGTAGCCGTCGGGATATACGGCGCCACCGGGAGCTCGGGGAACTACTGGGCCGGGCTGATCCTCACCGACTCCGGGGGATCGTGGACAGCCGCCCGGGCCCCGCTGCCCGCTAACGCCGTGGTGACCGGCGGGTTCGAGGCCGACATCTACTCCGTCACCTGCCCGGCGCCGACAAGCTGCGTGGCCGTCGGGAGTTATTACACGGGCCCGGGGGTCACCCAAGGACTGCTGCTAACCCAGTCGGGCACCACGTGGACGGCTGTCGAGGCACCACTGCCTGTCGGCGGCAGCGAGGGCGCGCTCAGAGCCGTGGCCTGTCCCGCGACGTCCACCTGTGTGGCTGTCGGTGACTACGGCGGGCCGAACGGGACACAGCCGGGGCTTATCGAGACCGGATATGGCAAGACATGGACGCCGGCCAGGACGCCGATGCCCACTGGAGTCACCGCAGTGGACCTCGCGGCCGTCGCGTGTGCTTCACGGTCCGAGTGTCTGGCGGGCGGATCCTCCGGTCCGCAAGCAGGTGCTGTCCTGGTCACTGGCGCTCGTGCATCCTGGACGACCGTCAAGGCACCCGCCCCCGCAGGCGCCCAGTCCGGCGTCGGCGCGATCCTGTCCGTTGCGTGCCCGTCAGCTTCCATGTGCGTCGCCGCCGGAACCTACGCGAACGCCGCTGGCCAGCAGATCGAGCTGCTCTACGGGCTCGGCGCAGTCTGGTCGGCCGCCGGGGCGCACCTGCCGCCAGGCGCGGAGCTATGGGCGAATGGTCTGTCGCCGATCGCCTGCACCTCGCCTTCGACCTGCACGGCGGTCACCACCGACACCACCTCGTCAGGCAAAAACAGTTACGGAGCCTTGATAAGCGGACCAGGCTGACTGAGCACCCCGAATCCGTGAACTCCGCCGCCAATCAAAGTCACGCGCGTGGCCGAACTGCTGGGCCCGCGATACGCGGCGCCACTGCCGATTTGCGATCTAGGATCCCGCGGGGCTCGGCCGTGGCTCTCAAATTGGCTGGCGTCTCGTAATCGGGGCGGTGTTCTCGGGCGTCTTGTTTTCACTGCGGCCGATCAGCACGGAATGTCGCGATGGGGTGACGGCGGAAGCCGAGCCATTGTCTGCGTCGGGTCAGGCCCTGTAATGGCGCGGGTTCGACCTGAGGGGCGGGTGGACGGTTGTGGGCTGGCGACTGCTGCTGACGGCGGGTGCTGTGAGTGGGGCGCTCGTTATTGGCGGGGGCGGTGCTGCAGCGGCGTCGTCGGGCTTGCGCGGCTCGGGCCAGCCGATTGCTCGGTCCGTGGCAGCGGGCCAGTCGCCGCGATCCTCAGACGCCACGACGGCGGCGGTGCCCGATGCACCGCTGGTGACTTCGGTAGTGGCTGAGGGACTGGGTTTGCTGGTGTCGTGGCAGCCGGACCCGGCGAGCGAGCTGGTGTCGTCGTATGTAGTGACGGTCGCGCCGGCACTCAGCGGGGCCAAGCTGCGGTCGGGGTGCTCGGGGCCATTCACGCTGTCGGTGAGCGGGTCGAACTCCGCCGGCCTGGTCGGAGGGTTGTGCACTGGGGTCGCATATCAGGCCGATGTTGCGGCCGCGAACTCGGCGGGGTCGAGCGGGAAGTCAGCGTTGTCCAGCCCGGTGGTGCCGCTTGCGGCGCAGGTGCCGGAGGAGCCGCTCATCACCACGGTGTTCGGGCGCAGCCGCGGGCTGCTGGTGTCGTGGACCGCGCCGGGGAATGACGGCGGGAAGCCGCTGACCGGCTATACGCTGGCCGCGACGGCCGGCGGGAAAACCACGAGGGTCACGGCGTCGGCGTCGGCGACCAGCGTCACGGTCGCGGGCTTGGTCAACGGGACCAAGTACTCGCTGGCGCTGACCGCGTCGAACTCGGTCGGCGCGTCGGCTGCCGCAACCGCGACGGGTACACCTGCGCGTTCGCATCCGCCGGGGGTGCCAGGGCAGGTGACCGCGAGCCCGACCGGGTCGGGCGCGATCGTGGTGTCGTGGGCCGCGCCGGCTGATGATGGCGGCGACGCGCTGACCGGGTTCACCGTGACCTGGCAGCAGGTTGTCCCGGCTTCCAGCGGCAAGGGGTATGTGCACGCTCCAGGATCCAGTGCGCATACGGCGACCACCGGGGCGTCGGCCAGCAGTCTCAAACTTCCAGCGGGGGACTTCAGCCCGGCGGCAGCGCTGTACAGCATCACGGTAGCCGCTTCCAACGCAGCCGGAACCGGAGCGGCGACCGGGACGGCTAACCCGGTCGCGCCGGTCACCAAGGTATCCAGCCAGGTCGTGGTGCTATCGGCGGCGACGATGGCTGAACTGGGCAGCGATACCCCGGCAGCGGGCGGGAACGGCAGCGTGCTCGTCTGGCCAGCTCCTGCGCCCGCGCAGGTGACCGGGCTGACAGCCGGCCAGGTCCTGGTGGCCAGCCCGGCCGCGGCCGCGCCGGACGGTCTGCTCGATAGCGTCGACAGCATCTCCACTGACACCGCCGGGGACGTCACCGTCACCACCACGACGGCGGCGCTGACTGATGTGTTCACCAGCCTGGCGCTGGCCACCAGCACCAACCCGCTAGCACCCGCCACGACCGGGTCAGCGGATGGTGCCGTGAGCCATAGCACGGCAGCGCGGTTCGTCCCTGACGTGGCAGGGATCCGGGACCTCAGCACCGCCCCGGCCGCGACCGTGACGTTCTCCGACACCCTGAGCCTCGGTTTCGACTACGGAGGGGACAGCAGTACTGGGGTGGCGGTGAGCGGGGAACTGGACCTGACCCCGAGCCTGAGCCTGACCCTTGGCTTGGATCACGACTTCGCCGGCATCCCCAACGGCGTGTCGCTGACCGCCGCCGCGAGCGACACGCTGACCGACACGATCGCGGCCGACGCGCATGCTGACTTCACCAAGACCCTGGGCGAGATCGAGAGCGCGCCGATCGACATCCAGATCGGCCCGGTACCGCTGGTCATCGTGCCCAAGATCCCTATCACGCTGTCGGTCAGCGGCGAGATCGGCATGCAGGTTCAGGCCAGCGTCACGATCGGCGCAAGCCTGTCCTGGGACAGCAACACCCCGCACACGCTGTCCACGGCCAACACCAGCACCGCTCCGTCGGTCTCCGCCGGCCCGCTGCCCGGGATGACGACGACCGGGGAACTGGAAGCCGACCTGTCCGTGGAGCCCCAGCTTGACATCTACGACGCGGGCGGGCCGGACGTGGCGGGCGAGGCCATCCTGACGGGCCTGGTCAACCTGAGCCCGCCCGCCGGCGGGGCCTACCTCTCGCTGACACCGTCGCTGGAATTGCTGGCCGGCCTGGACGTGGACGTGCTTGGTTACTCGGCATCCTTCGATGTCCCGCTTGCTACCAAGACGTTCAAGCCGTTCCAGATCCTGAAGCCATTCGGCCCAGTGCTGACCATCTCGCCGGCCTACCCGTCAGTCGAACCCGGGCACACCGTGAAACTGGCAGCGACGACCTCTACCGGGTCCGCCGCCCAGTCTGTTACCTGGACGCTGAGCGGGGCGGCAGGGGACACCATCAGTTCGGCTGGCGTGTTCACCGCGGTCAAGCCGGCTGGCCGCAGCGTCACCGTGCTCGCTACCGACGGCAGCGGCGCCGTCGGCGTGACCACTGTCAGTGTCGGCGCGGCATTCGACCCCGTAGGCAACCTCGAGGCAACCCAGGACAGCACCAGCCTGGGCGGAGAGGTGTCCTGGAGCGCGCCTGCCAGCGCTGGCGGCTCTGCCGTCAAGGACTACGTCCTGACCGTCAGCAACGGGGTGCCGGGCCAGACCGTCACTGCGACCTCGGCGAGCCTGCCCAGCCTGCAGCCCGGCGTCAGCTACACGATCACCGTGTACCCCGCTAATAAGGCGGGGCAGACCGGGCCCGCGGCCAGCACCACCCTGCAGGTCATCCCGCTGTGCACGGACACCTTCACCGGCGGCAACGGCGGTAGTGGCACCGCCTGGGACACCCCCGGCAACTGGTCGACCGGCCAGGTCCCCACCGCCGACGACTGGGTCTGCACCGGAGGCAGCGGTATCACCCTGCCGGCGCAAGCCGTCACCGTCCAGGGTCTGCAGTTGACCGGTGCGCTCAGCATCCCGGACAAGGGCACGCTGACCGTTTCGAGCGTGCTGGCCGTTAACGGAACCATCGGAGGACCCGGGACCTTGTCGCTGCCATCCGGCTCCACCGGGACGTTGAGCCCGGATGCGGTGGTGTCGGGGGTGGAGGTGGTGAACCGGGGGACGGTGACGGTGGCGGGCGGTGGTTCCGGCGTGGGCATGCAGAACGCGGCGGTGCTGGAGAACGCCGGGACGCTGGTGCTGGCCGATGACAGCGTCCTGGCCGCTGACGGTGGCGGGACTAATGA
>JASHTT010000319.1 GCA_030040415.1 Streptosporangiaceae bacterium
GCGCAGGCCGATACGGGGCCGTGGCTGGACGCGGGTGCCAAGCGGGTCACTGCAGCGGTCAGCGAGGCCGGCAGCGATCCGGTCTGGGCGTTCGGGCAGCAGGTCCCCGCCAGTTTCTGGGCGCGGCGGATGGCGCATGAGACGGCCGTGCACCGGGCGGACGCGCAACTCGCCGTGGGCCAGCAGCCGGCGATCGATGCCGACCTGGCCGCCGACGCCATCGACGAATGGCTCGACGTGCTGTCTCCCCTGCTCGGTTCGCCTGACCCGCGGGCCGAGGCGCTGCCGGCCGGGGCCAGCATGCACGTGCACGTGACCGACGAGTTGCCATCGGGTACATGCGAATGGCTGGTGAGCCACGGCGACGGGGGCGTGACGGTGCGGCGCGAGCACGCCAAGGCGGACGTCGCGCTGACCGGTCCGGCGGGCCGGGTGCTGCTCGTCCTGCTGCGCAGGCTGCCAGCCGACGATCCGTCGGTGACGGTTCACGGCGACACAGAGCTGCTCTCGGGCTGGCTAGCCGGCCTGCGGTTCTGAGTGGCGCGAGATCCGCGCGGCGCCACCGGCCGCCGGCCGTACCGAGCCCGTTCCCTTAAAGCCAGCTAACGCGGGCGCTGGCGACCTCGCTGTGCGGGGCGCGCGCAAGCTCCCCCGCCTTCACGCCGTCCAGCATCGCGCTCACCGCGCGCTGCACCTCGGGCACCAGGGCGCGCAGGCTCTGCGCGTCCGCGGCGAGAGCGCTGTCCACCTCGACGCCGGCCTCGCCGAGCAGACCCTCCAGGTCGGAGAGCTGGCTGCCGACCCAGCCAACCGGATCGGCGGTCAGCGCCGGGTCGAACACGCGCCTGCCAGGCTCCCAGTCCGTCATGCCCGGGTGGTGGTGCGCGCGGTTCAGGCTGCCGGGCTGCCCTTCCGCGGTCTCCAGCAAGTCGGCCCGCCACACCGGCTCGGCCACCTCGATGGGCCGGGCGGAATAGATAGAACCCCTGAGGTCACCCGGTCGCAGCATCCTGACCTCGAGCCGGACACCGCGCTCGGCGCCCTCCTGGCCCTGGCGCGGGTTGGGGTCCACGAAGAAGATGTCCCCGACCACCACGCCGATCCGGTCGAAGCCGAATACCTGCAGCATGCCTTTCGTCCCATCTGCGCTGCCTGCGCCTGCGGTGAGCCTGTTACGTCCATCATCCACCGCGGCCCGCCCGGCGGCCAGCGGCTGAGCAGGCGGCTCTGCCAGCGGACGGTGCGCCAGTGTGAGAAACTCGCGCGACCAGCGGGGTCGGTAAGGGAGCGAAATGAGCCAGGTCAGCTACCGGTGCCACAACTGCGGCGCCAGCCACGAGCTCGAGCACATCCGCAAGAACCTCTACTACGGTCAGCGCGCGATCGGTGACCTGCAGGCCGCCAGCCGCGGCGGGGCGCTCGGCTTGTCCAAGCGGCTAGTACGCCGGAAGGTCACCCGCACCCTCATGCGCGGTCTGTGGGGGAACTAGCCCTGCCGGATCCGCGGATCCGGGCGGTCAAGGTTCCAGTGCCTGACCACGACGGCCATCCACGGCCTGTCCAGCCCGCTGCGGCGGAGCGTGACGCGGCTGATCACGCGCTGGCCGCCGTCGTTGTCCCCGTACAACAGGTCGATGGTCAGGATCTCGCCGTCCTTCACGGCGGTGACAGCCTCGTCGTACTGCGGGTCGTCGCTGTCTCGGAAGGCGCCCTCCCAGAAGCCGATGTCGCCGGGCGCGATCATGATGTCCAGGCCCTGCGGCCGGAATTCGGCTAGTGACGGTCGCTCCGGGACCTCCTCCCGTCCCGCCATGAACCGCCAGCCGTGCAGCACCGCCAGACCGTCACCGACCCCGCGCAGTGAGATCCCGAGGTACACGATGCCGTTCTCTACCTCGGCCGCTCCGCGGCCGCCCTCCAGCATCACGTACCTGTCGCGGAAGAAGAGCTTTTGCGGCGGATCGGTGAGCCTGGAGGGCATCAGCAACGGCCGCTGGTTAACCCGCAGGGCCTGCTCTGCGATCCGCGCCGCACGGTTCGCGGACCTGATCGACCCGAAGGTCGCGATGGCCAGCACGAGCGTTCCCAGTGCGGTGGCGAGCGACGCGATCGTCGCCCACTCTGCCACTGTCAATTCGGGCCTCACGTAGTACGCCAGGGTGCAGACTTTCACCGTAGCGCACGGTGCCTGGCAGCCCGCGGCGGCCGGAAGACGCTCGCAAGGCCGGGTTGTGCCTGCTAGGGTGATGAATTGCACGTATACGTAACATGTCGTGTGGCAGACGATTAGCTGAATTTTTGTCGACACGCAGTTCGGGGTTTGCGGTGGCTCGGGATGGCTCGCGCTCATATGTGCTGGACGAGGCGGGAGCCGGGCTCGACGAGCTGGCCGCCGTGGCGCCCGGCGCTGGTCTCCGCTGGGCCGACGGCGACGGCGACGGCGCCCGGTCTTGCCGCCGCACCTGGCTGGACACATTCGACTGGCGGCTGTACCGGGCTGGCCTGACGCTGGAGCAGGTGACCGGCGACGGCGCCGCCGGCCTGACGCTGACCGGCCGGGACGGCGAAGAGCTCGCCGCGGAGCAGATCAGCCCCGCCGGCCAGAGCCCGCGCTGGCCTGCCAAACTCGACGGGCTGCCCGCCGGGCCGCTGCGCGAGCTGCTCGAGCCGGTCGTCGGCGTGCGCGCGCTGTCGCCGGTGGCGCGTGTTACCAGCAGGCTCACCCAGCGGCGGGCGCTGAACTCCGATGCCAAGATCGTCGCGAGGCTGGGCATCGAGCGGATGTCGGTGACTTCTCCCGCGCGCGCCGTGGCGCCACCGCGGCTTACGCTGGCTGCCGTTCGCGGTTACCAGGCGGAGGCCGACAGGCTCGGTGCCGCGCTGACCGCGCTGTCCGGGGTTACCCCCGCTAACGGCACGGCACTGGATGCGGCACTGGCGGCGTCCGGGCAACGGCCGGGCAGGACGCCCGGCAAGGCATCCGCGGTACCGCTGGCGCGGGATGCGCCGGCCGCCACGGCGATGGCGTCGATCTTCGCGGCGCTGTTCGACGTGATCGAGGTGAATGTCGGAGGGGCGGTCCGCGACATCGACAGCGAGTTCCTGCACGACCTGCGCGTCGCGGTGCGCTGGACCAGGTCGGGGCTCAAGCTCGGCGCGATTCCCGGCGACCTGGCAGTCCGGTTCGCGCCGGAGTTCCGCTGGCTCGGCGACCTCACCACGCCCGCCCGGGATCTCGATGTCTACCTGCTCGGCCTCCCGGCCATGACCGCCTCCCTCGAGGCCGGCTGCGCTGCTGATCTCGAGCCGTTCCGCGGCCACCTGGAGCGGTCCCGTGCCACTGCGCACCGCGCCCTGACCCGCGGCCTGCGTTCGGCCCGATTCGGCCGGCTGGCCAGCGGGTGGCGCGCGGAGCTGGCAGCGGTCCGGCCGCAGCGCAAGGGCGGTACTGTCGCCCAGCTTGCCGACGACCGGATCGGCGCGGCCAACAGCAGGGTGCTGAAGGCCGGTCGGCGGATCACCCCGTCGTCGCCTCCGGAGAGGCTGCACGAGCTGCGCAAGCGCTGCAAGGAACTGCGGTACCTGGTGGAGATGTTCGGGTCCTTGCACGACCCCGCGGTGCGCTGGCAGGCCGAGCGGGAGCTGAAGTCGCTGCAGGACTGCCTGGGCGAGTTTCAGGATGCTCAGGTTCAACGAGAGGAGATCGGCGTGTTCGCTGCCCAGATGCTGGCCGAGCGCAGTGCCCCGGCACCAACCTTGCTGGCGATGGGTGAGATCGCGGCGTGCCTTGCCAGGCGGCAGCGGCAGGCCCGGAGTCAGTTCGATGCCCGTTTCGCGGGCTTCGCCGGTGCACCCAGCCAGGCGAGGCTGGCGGCGCTAGCGTCGGCGGCCAGCGCATGAAGATCCTCGCCACCTACAACATCAAGGGCGGCGTGGGCAAGACGGCGGCGGCCGTAAACCTCGGATATCTGGCCGCTGCCGATGGCTATCGAGTGCTCCTGTGGGATCTCGACCCGCAGGGTGCCGCCAGCTACCTGTTCCGGATCAAGCCGAGGGTCAAGGGCGGCGGCAAGGCGATCATCCGCGGCAGCAAGGCCATCGACGGGGCGATCAAGGGCACCGACTACGACAACCTGGACCTGCTGCCTGCCGACTTCACCTACCGCAACCTGGACCTCCTGCTCGGCGAAGCCAAGCGGCCGACGCGCAGGCTGGCGACCCTGCTCGGCCCGCTGAAGTCGGAGTATGACGTCGTGTTCCTCGACTGCCCGCCAAGCATCTCGCTGCTGTCGGAAAGCGTGCTGCACGCAGCTGACCTGCTGCTCGTGCCGCTCATCCCGACCACGCTGTCGGTTCGCACGCTCGACCAGCTCACGGACTTCGTCACCGGATTCAACGGCCACCGGCCGCAGGTGCTTGCCTTCTTCTCGATGATGGACAGGCGGAAGCGACTGCACCTGCAGGTTGCCAGTGATCTGCCGGCGGCGAGGTCCGACGTGGCGGTCAGCGCCATTCCCGCGCTGTCGGTGATCGAGCAGATGTCCGTGCAGCGTGCGCCCATCGGGGCGTTCGCGCCGCGCAGTGTCGGTGCCCGGTGCTACCGGGAGCTTTGGCTCGAGGCGCGCCGCCGGGCTGCGCTGAAGCCGCCGGCTTAGCTCAGGTCGCGCAGGAAGCCGAGGATCGCGGCGTTGACCTGCGCTGGGCGTTCCTGCTGCGTCCAGTGCCCGCAACCGGGCAGCAACATCGTCCGGGTGAGGCGCGGTACAAGCTGGGCCAGGTTGTCGATCCCGCCGAGGGCGCGCACCATATCCTGCTCGCCGGTGACGAACAGCGCGGGCACTGTTACCTTCGCGTGCCGCCACGGCGCCGTCAGCTCCCAGCTACGGTCCATGGCGCGGTACCAGTTGAGCGGCCCGGTAAAGCCCGACTGCGCATACTGCGCGACGTAGCTGTCGATGTCCCGCTGCGTTAGCCAGCCGGGCAATTCCGGCGGGTCGGCGAAGGCCTCCAGGATCCCGCCATCGCCGGGCACGATCGGCGCGAAGCCCGGCGCGTCCCCGGACAGGCTGTACAGGAGCTTGCGGAAGGTGGCGGCCGGGTCGCGGCTCAGCTCCGCGTCGGCCGGCCCCGGCTGCTGGAAGTAGACCATGTAGAACCGGTCGCCGATCGCGGCCCGCAGCGCGGTGATCGGCGGGGCGCTGCCGCGCGGACGATAGGGCACGCTGAGCGCGACGACGCCGCGGATGCGCTCGGGCCTGAAGAG
>JASHTT010000320.1 GCA_030040415.1 Streptosporangiaceae bacterium
CTGCGGCGACGCGGGCTGGCCGGAGCTGCCGGACCGGCTGGCGCGGGGTTGCGGCGCAGTCGGCTGGCCTGCGTCGGGCTGGCCCGGGGCCGGTTCTGGGGCGGGCGGCGGTGGCGGGTTGCGGGTCACCAGGCGCCTCCCATCCCAGGTCAGTGGCCGCGTCGCGGGCTCGCAGCGGCAAACCGTTTGCTTATCGACCATAGTATCGAATACCACCGACATTCTGCGGTAATGGCGCGGCCGAAGCACTCACGCAACGTCGGCCAAGTACGACGGGTGGAGCCCGTGGTGCTCGCCTACGCCAAGGCAGGCACCGTGCCACAGATGAACTCCGCATGCAGACCCTGAAGAGGCAGCTGGTTAGGGCGGCAGGTCGGTAGGCGGCACCCGGCGTCGATCGACTGCGGACCCGCGGACGAGCCGGTCAGGGCATGCGGACGAGCCGGTCAGGGCATGCGGACCTTGTCGATCTGGTCGAAGTCGCCATAGGGGTTGCGCACACCGCCGCCACCCGACCACTGCCACATCAGGGCGTAGATCGAGCTGCTGGTCATGCCGCCGAAGAACTGGGCACACGTGCTCGTCCCGGCGAGGCACCAGTTGTACGGCGGATTGGCCAGGCTGGCTGTCTCGGGCAGGTAGGTCCACTCGTAGGTGTTCGTCAGGGAGGCGTTGCTACCCGTCCCGAAGATGTCAGTCCAGATAGACGGCGCCGAGTAGACGCCCGCCTTGTAGCTGGAGTGGCTTGTCAGGTAGTCGGCGAACCCGTTGAAGTCTGCGCGGTCGACCGCGGGCGCGATGTAACCGCTGCTCACCTGGCCGCTGCACGGGGATGTGTAGACGGAGTTCCAGCCGTTGTCAGGAGCCGGGGTGTAGTTGGGCGCGTCGCCCGGCAGCTCGACGTCCATAAAGACCACCGGGTAGGTCACCTTCGGTGAAGCCTTCGCCAGGTCCTTCAGCGCCTCGGCCGCCTGGTCTGCCCCCCAGGCCTGCGCCTCCTTGGTCGTTCCGTTGTAGTGCGGATCGACTCCTGGCCCGGCCATGAACCAGTAGGCGGCTACGCCGATGCCGAGGTGATAGGTGAGGTAGTTGGTGCTCGCGTTGTCCGCGTTGGCCTTGGACCAGACGACGCGGCCATGGCAGCCCTGCCAGCTTGCCCAGTTGCCGGTCATGCCGATGTAGCCGCCGTAGGCTCCGCCTATAACGGGCTCCCGGTAGGGCGCCGCGCTTGTGATTGCGATGTAGTCGCTATCCGTCCCGTACCAGAATCCAGGCGAGTTAGCCTGCGGGGCGGCCGCTACGCCGGAACGCGCCCCTTGCGAAGCTGCGGAGACGCTTGCCAATGTCGGTGTCGCCAGTGCTAGAGCGAGCACCGCGGCGCTGCCAGCCGCCAGCACGGCGATGGCGGCGGTTCGTGCCCGCCGGAGGTGGCTCGACTTGTTCGTCTTTGCCATAAGTCATCGTCCTTCCCTGGAGGCCCTAGTCTGCCCACCAGTCCGCCATGGCGCGCAAGGGTCGAAGGCCACAGAAATACGGGAAATTCGTTGGCTCGCCGTGTCGATCGGGCTGTCGGCCGTTCGACGCCCAGGTGAAGGTCGATAACAGTGAGTGCCGGCGCAGAGCCGGGCACCGGAGAGAGGACAAGCGGATGAGGTTTCTCTGCTACACCATGGGCGACCCGAATGAGCCCATACCCGAGCCCTCGCCCGAGATGTACCAGAAGATGGGGGAGTTCATCGAGGAGGTGACCAAGGCAGGTGTTCTCGTGGCGACAGGTGCCGTCGGCCCGCTGGACGATGCCGTCAAGATCAGTTACAACAACGGCGAGTACACCGTGCGGGACGGCCCGTTTACCGAGGCCAAGGAACTGATCGGTGGCTGGGGGCTGATCGAGTGCCGGGACAAGGATGAGGCCGTCGAGTGGGTCAAGCGGTTCCTGGCCGTCGCCGGCCACGGCGACTCCACGATCAGGACGGTCTACGGCGGCTGACGGGTGGTGAGCGGGGCTGGCGGTTAGCCGCCGGCCCCCGCTAGCTGGAGTTCTTGCCGGGTCGGCCGGCCGATGGTGAGATCGGTGGTCATGACCGACTCGCGGGCGCACGCGGCCATCGAGACCGTCATCAGGCTGGAGTCGGCCCGGCTGATCGCGGGGCTCGCGCGGTACACCGGAGACGTGGGCCTGGCCGAGGACCTGGCGCAGGATGCCTGCGTGGCCGCGCTGGAGCAGTGGCCGGCTGAGGGCGTGCCGCGCAACGCTGGCGCCTGGCTGATGACGGTGGCCAAGCGCAGGGCCGTCGACCTGTTCCGCCGCAACGCCGACCTGGACAACAAGTACGCGCAGCTCGCCAGGGAGCTCGAGGCCCAGGGCGACAGCGTGACGCCGGACTTCGACAAGGCATTCCGCGACGATATCGACGACGACCTGTTGCGGCTGATCTTCACCGCCTGCCACCCGCTGCTGAGCGTCGAGGCTAGGGTCGCGCTCACGCTCCGGCTGCTCGGCGGCCTGACGACGGCCGAGATCGCGCGCGCTTACCTGGTGCCGGAGCCGACGATCGCGCAGCGCATCGTCCGAGCCAAGAGAACGCTCGCGCAGGCGCGGGTGCCGTTCGAGGTTCCCGGCAG
>JASHTT010000321.1 GCA_030040415.1 Streptosporangiaceae bacterium
GCGGCGTGTACGTGGTCGGCGGCGTCGTGTCCGTGGTGCGCTGCTAGGTGCAGCTCCACGCCCTCGCGCCGGGCGAAGCCATAGTCGTCGCCGTCCGCATAGGACTCGGTATCGAAGCCGAGCGAGGCGTAATGCGCCAGCGCCCTGGCCAGATCGCTCACCGGAAAGATCGGGCTGATCCTGCGGAGCTGCCGGGATGGACGGGGCAGGCCGGTTCCGGCGGCGGTGTCGGCGGCCTTGACGTCGGCCAGCGCGGCGAGGCCGGTGCGCATCGCCTCGATCTGCTCGTGCGAGAGGCGCTCGGCCAGTTGCGCATCGACGGCATCGACGCCGCGGGCGATGGCATTGACCACCTCCTGCCCGCGCTCGGTGAGCTGCAGGCTGACACGGCGGCGGTCCTCCGGGTCGGGACTGCGCTCCAGGTATCCGCGGCCGACCAGGGTGTCGGTGAGCTGGCTGACCGCCTGCTTTGTGACGCCGAGCTCAGCCGCAACGTACTGCTGCGACTCGTCTGGGGACTCGATCCGGGACAGGATGGCCGGTCCGTTCCTCGGCATGTCGTCGATCCCGATGGCGTGCAACTGCGCCCGGATGGACCGCCAGTACGTGCCGCGAGCCCGCCGCATGAGCGCCGGCGTCGGAAGGTAGCTGTGGTGGTGATCGTCCATAGCAAGCACGATATTTGCAAGATTCTTAATAGTCAATTAAATTGATTACCCTTGATATTGGCAGGCCAGCCCGGAGGCCTTGGTACTACGCTCGTTTGTTGTGACCGATCCCCGCAGCACAGACCAGACATCGCAGCCCACACCGCCGGCCGCCAAGCGCGAGCCGACCGCCCGATCCCACCACGGCGACACGATCCAGGACGACTACGCCTGGCTGGAGGCGAAGAACAACCCGGAGACCATCGCCTTCCTCGAGGCCGAGAACGCCTATGCGCAGGCGATGACCGCCGGCCAGGAGGAACTGCGCGAGGAGATCTTCCGCGAGATCAAGGCGCGGACTAAGGAGACCGACCTGTCGGTCCCGGTCCGTGACTCCGGCTGGTGGTATTACTCCAGGACCGTGGCGGGCAAGCAGTACGCCCTGCAGTGCCGCCGCGCGGTCCGGCCGGACGACGCCGGGCCGCCCATGACCGACGACGGCCAGCCGCTGGACGGCGAGCAGGTGCTGCTTGACGGAAATGAGCTGGCCGGGGACAACGCGTTCTTCAGGATCGGCGCATTCGACGTCAGCCCGGACGGGAACGTGCTCGCCTATTCCACCGATCTGTCCGGTGACGAGCGCTACACGATGCGGTTCAAGGACCTGCGCACCGGCGAGCTAGCGCCGGACGAGATCCCGGACACCTACTACGACAGCGCATGGTCCGCCGACGGGACGGCGTTGTTCTACATCACG
The DNA here is from genome assembly GCA_030040415.1 of Streptosporangiaceae bacterium. Lineage (GTDB taxonomy): Bacteria > Actinomycetota > Actinomycetes > Streptosporangiales > Streptosporangiaceae > JAJYUU01. The sequence goes on from JASHTT010000321.1 coordinate 1,405, forward strand.
GTGGACGACGCCTGGCGGCCATACCGCGTCTGGCGGCACATAATCGGCACCCCCTCGGCCGACGACACTTTGGTGTACGAGGAGAGCGACCAGAAGTTCGTTGTCGGCGTCGGCCTAACCCGCAGCAAGCGGTATCTCATCATCGACTCCAACAGCACCCTTACCAGCGAGTACTGGCTGCTGGACGCACGGGACCCGACCGGCGAGTTCACCGTGGTGACGCCGCGCAGGCAGGGTCTGGAGTACCACGTCGAGCATCAGGTGCTGCCCGACGGGACCGACCGGCTGCTGATCTTGCACAACGACGACGCGGTGAACTTCGAGCTGGCGGAAGCGCCGGTCACCGACCCTGCACGCTGGACGCCGGTCATCGCGGAGCGCGACGACACGCGGCTGATGCGCGTGGATGCGTTCTCCGACCATCTCGTTGTTTATCTGCGCCGCGACGCTCTCACCGGTCTGCGCGTGCTGTCCGGCAACGGCGGCCAGCACGACATCGCATTCCCCGAGCCCATCTACTCCGTGTACCCAGGGGCGAACCCGGAATACGACTCTCCGAGCTATCGCCTGAGTTACGCGTCCCTGGTGACGCCCCCATCGGTCTACGACTGTGACGTCGCTACCGGCGAGCTGACGCTGCTGAAGCGCCTGCCGGTGCAGCCGGGTGCGGACGGGAAGGAGTACGACCCGACGGCCTACGAGCAGCACAGGTTGTGGGCAACGGCGGACGACGGCACCCAGGTGCCGATCTCTTTGGTCTGCCTTAAGGGCACGCCGCACGATGGCAGTAACCCGTTCTGGCTCTACGGATACGGCAGCTACGAGCTGTCCAGCGACCCGAGTTTCTCGATCTCCCGGGTATCGCTGCTGGACCGGGGCTTCGTCTACGCGATCGCGCACATCCGCGGCGGCGGCGAGATGGGTCGCCGCTGGTACGACGACGGGAAGGTGCTGAACAAGGTCAACACGTTCAGCGATTTCATCGCGTGCGCCCGGCACGTCGTCAAGGAAGGCTGGACGACGCCCGACCGGTTGATCGCATATGGCGGCTCGGCTGGCGGGCTGCTTATGGGTGCCGTTGTCAACATGGCGCCGGACGCTTTCGGTGGCATCGTCGCGCGGGTGCCGTTCGTCGACGCGCTCACCTCGATCCTCGACCCGACGCTGCCCTTGACCGTGCCGGAGTGGGAGGAGTGGGGCGACCCGCTGCACGACCCCGAGGTGTACGCGTACATAAAGTCCTACTCGCCGTACGTGAACATCGCCCGCGGCGCTACCTACCCGCCGATCCTCGCAATGGCCGGCCTGAACGACACGCGGGTGCTCATTCGCGAGCCGGCCAAGTGGATCGCCAGGCTGCAGGCCGAGGCGACGGGCGGCCCGTTCCTCCTCAAAACGGAGATGATCG
>JASHTT010000322.1 GCA_030040415.1 Streptosporangiaceae bacterium
GCTCGGCCGCATCCATCAGCAGCGTTGCGATACCGCGGCGCCGCCACGGTTCGCCGACCGCGATCTGGTGCACCAGCGGGACGCCACCGCTCCGGAATCCGGCGTAGCTGGACTCCCAGACGATCGCGACGTAACCGACGGCATCGGAGCCTCTCGTGGCGACGAGGCTGGTACCGTCCGGGTCCAAGTGACCGGCAAGGTACCTTCGCGCCTCGGCCTCGCCGTCGCTGACCCAGTCAATGAGGAACCGGACAGCAGACTCGGAATTGCCCTCGTCGACGAGTTGGATGGCAATGTCGTCAAGTCGCACCCGACAACACTGGCACACGCGCACGACGTACTAGCGCTGGCAAGTCGTGTGCATCGATGACGATGCGGTGCAGCCGGACAGGTTATCTACGAGCGGCGTCGTCCGCGCGCAGCTCTCTGCGGGACAGAACGTCCATCACAGTGCCTAGAACGCCGTGATTGCCAGGCGCATTGGGAGTCACGTCTACGTTGATTAGTGGACTTGTTACCACGACATCATCGCAAGAACCTTCGACAAGAAGCTCAACCACTATGCTCCAGTGCGCACGGATCAGCGTTGGCTCGATGGTGAGGCGTGACCCGTCGAAGCCGATCTCGTCTGCAGGGATCGACTCGCCGCCAAATTTTCGCCCGGTAGGCAGCAATGCGATGATACGCATTCCGACGTCCACAACTATCGGCCGCGAGCCGTCGAACGCACTGCTTGGAATGTCCTTATTGCTGACATTAGTAAGCCAGATGCTCAGCACTGCTGGCTCGTTGACCTGCTTGCCGCTATAGGTGACCGTCAGAAGATCGCCGTAAGATCCGCTCCGGCTTAGTAACGGAGTACGACGCAGCGTGTACAAGAGCTTCTGTCGATTGGTGGTCGCCCTGTAAGTGGCCATGATGGTGGCAGCCCCCACGACGAGGACCGCCACTACCCCCGCCGCAGCCCATAGGGTCGCTGAGCCGTACCAGGAACCCGACGCCAAGACTCGCATGGTGACATCTAACAGTCATTATCGGATTCGAGCTATGCCAATCGACCCAGAACAAACGCCCGCGAAAGGCCCGTTTCTTAGGTAAACGACCGCGTGAAATACCGCTGGCCGCGCACGTCGTCTTGCCTTTCGAAGCCGCACCGCTCTGCCACGGCGAGCGACGCTTCGTTCTGCGGGTCGATCAACAGCGATGCCGCCGTGTACTGCGTGTCGCGCGCGAGGTGCTGGAGGAGGAGTTCGACAGCTCGCGGCGCGTACCCGTTGCCTCGGTATTCCGCGAACACGAAGTAGCCGATGTTCACCTCGCCGTCGCCGAGCCAGTCGTGGTCAGCGTCGTGGTCGTAGTCGACCCAGCCGACTAGCTGTTCGCCGACGACGATGCAGGCGGTCGGGTTCGGGTTATCAGAACCTGGCCCGAGCCATCGGTGGAAAGCGTCGTCGCGGGCCGCGATCAGGACCGCCGAGTCACCGGCTCGCGGCGGGCGAAGCGTGACGGCGCCACCATCGCGTGACTGCCGTCTGGACATCCGCCCATCCTGTCCGGAGCGACCCAGGTCAACGAGCCGGAGTACCCGGCTAGACCGCCGCCGCCACGTTGACGTCGTCGGCCACTACCGCGTGCACGCCGGAGAGATCCGTCATCGCGGCGGCCAGGTCGTTCACCGAGCCCCTGCCGTGCAGGTGCAGCAGGACCTCTACCGTGGCCAGGTCAGGGGGAACGCCCGCGTCTTGCGCTCCGGCCGGCTCGTGACCGACGGTCTGGGTGGATAGCCGGTCGATCACGAATCCTCGCTGGGTCGCCAGCTCGAGTATGTCGCGCAGGATGCCGCGGCCGTCGGGGTAGCGGACCCGGAGAGTCGATATCGCGGTGCCCGACCGCGGCAGCCGCCTGGTCAGCGGCGGGACCGCGACGGCAACGACGAGGTAAGCGGCCGTCGCGAGCGCGGCGAGTACCGGCAGTCCCGCCCCAGCTGCGGCGCCAACAGCAGCGGTCACCCAGACCGATGCGGCAGAGGTCAGCCCGCGCACTGCGTCCTGCCGCACGAAGATCAGGCCAGCGCCGAGGAACCCGACACCAGTGACGATCTGCGCGGCAACACGGGAAGGGTCGAGCACAACTAGCCGAGGTTCGAGCACATCATTGAAGCCGTATTTGCTGATCAGCATGAACAGCGCCGCCCCGGTGCCGACGAGCGTGTGCGTGCGCAGGCCCGCACTCTTCTGCCGCAGTTCACGCTCCATGCCGATAACGGCCGACAGCAGCAACGCGAGGCCGAATTCCCCGCACTGCAGCAGTCCCTCGACGTTCGCGTGGCTGCCTGCAGAGAGCAGAGCGTCCGATCCGGTCACGGCCGCAGAGCTACCCGCTTCGCGTGGCGAGGAACACCGGGATCAGCCGCGAAGTCCGCTGCTGATACTCCGCATACGGCGGGTAAGCGGCGACAGCCCGCTCCCACCAGTGGGCGCGTTCGTCGCCGTCGAGTTCGCGGACGTCGAACTCGAAAGGCTCCGGACCGTCCTGGATCCGAATCTGCGGGTCGGCCTTCAGGTTGTAGTACCAGACCGGGTTAGTGGGAGCCCCGCCCTTGGACGCCACGAGCGCGTACTGCCCGTCGTGCTCAACCCGCATCAGGGCCATCTTGCGGATCTTGCCGCTCTTATTTCCCCGAGTGGTCACGACCACGACCGGCAGGCCCGTGTCGCGCAGGGTGTTCGCCTTCTGGCCGCCCGAGGACTCGTACTCGGCGACCTGGTCACGCACCCACTGCGCCGGGCTCGGCTCGTATTCACCATCAAGACTCATGCACATGACCTTAGTCGGCAGCGCAGCCTGGAGCTAAGCGAGGCCGCGCCGCGTCTGACTGACCGCGATACGAGGCCGATATGGCCGCTCGTGCCCGCGAAGGAATCGCCTGGGGAAGGCTCCCCAGGCCGTTCTTGCAACCGGTTCACGGCCAATTGCGTCTCCGGTATTGACAGCTGAGGAAAAGCGACGCAAATGTTGCGAAGCTGACACGAAAAGTAAACAAGGAGGACCGGTGCGAAGCTCAACAAGACATGGACGCGTCCGGCTCGTCGCGATCGCGGCTGCGCCGGCCTTGGTCGCGATCAGCATCGTGCTGGCGGGCTGGCCGTCGGCGCAGGCCAGCAGCGCTTCGCCCGGCGCCCGCGCTGCCCGCGTGCGGCCGGCCGCGATCGGAAACGGCTGGAAGCTGCTCGCCAAGCAGGCCCCGGCGCATGGCGGCAACCTGGACATCCTCGTCGCGCTGCCGCACGGAAGTGCGTGGGCATTTGGCGAGTACGGCGAGGTGGCCCCGTACACCGGTCACCCGATCGCTGAGTACTGGAACGGCTCTGCCTGGTCGGTCGGGACGCTCCCGGCGGACCCGCACTGCGGCCCGATCGCTGCGGCGGGCGCCTCGTCGGCTAGCAACGTCTGGGCGGTTGGCATCAACGGCTGCGTGCTCCGGCTGGTCGGCAGTACCTGGAAGGTGGCGAAGGACTGGACGACGGTCGGCCAGTTCACCGGCATCACCGTGCTGAGCCCGGCGAATGTGTGGGTGTTTGGCGGCACAGCGGCGCCTGCCGGCAAGCCCGGATTTGGCACCTGGCACTACAACGGCAAGACCTGGCAGCAGGTGACCGGCCTCGGCGGCGACGTGCAGACCGCTAGCGCGGCCTCGGCGAGCGACATCTGGGCCGTCGGCGTTGTCACGGTCGGCACTAGCACCAGCACGTTCCTCGAGCACTACAACGGAAGCACGTGGCAGCGGGTATCCGGGGTGAGCAGGCCCATCAGCGTGCTCGCGGCCAAGCAGGTGTGGGCGGTCGCCGGGGCCACCGCCTCCGGTGAGCTGGAGCGGATGACCTCGGCCGGTCACTGGACCGCCGTGGCAGTCCCGGGCAAGGTTTTCCCGACGCTGGCCGCGACGGATGACGACGGCGGGATCTGGCTGACATCCTGGGACCACGAGACCTTGTCGGGAACGGTGACCAACCTGGCCATGCACCTGTCCAGCGCCGGCAAATGGACGATCACGGCGCTGACTTCTGGAGCAGCCGGGCTTGAGCTGTCCCGCATACCGGGAACGACGTCGATGCTCGCGCTCGGGCAGAGCGGGACTGACGCCGTGCTGTACGGCAACGGCAAGGCCTGACCAGCAGAGCAGGGGACATGAGGGCGGCGGCCGGCTTTGCCGGCCGCCGCCCTCATGCGGCGCCGCCACGACACTCCGCGCCCTGTGTTCAGTCACCTCGCGTGAGGATCAGCGGGCCGCCGGTTCCGAGGCCGAGACGAGCCGTTCCAGCACGGCGCCGAGCGGCGGCACGGCACCGTATCTCCGGCGGATGATGTCGGCGACCAGCCCTGTCCAGCCGGTCTGGTGCGAGGCGCCGAGTCCGGCGCCGGTATCACCGTTGAAGTACTCGTTGAACGCGATGTTGTCGCGCCAGCGCGGGTCGTCGCGCAGCAGCCCGGCGCTGCCCGCGAACGGCCGGTGCCCGTCGGCGCCGACGGTGAAGATCGAGATCAGCCGGTCCTGCAGGTCGGCGGCGACCACGCCGAGCGGCACCAAGCGACCCGAGCCTGTCGGGTACTCCAGCGTCACGTCGTCGCCGAAGAACCGGTGGTAGCGCTGCAGCACACTGATCATCAGGTAGTTGACCGGGAACCAGACCGGGCCACGCCAGTTCGAGTTGCCACCGAACAGCGGCGTGGTCGACTCAGCGGGTTCGTAGTCGATGCTGGCCTGATAGCCCTCCACGTCGATCGTGTACGGGTGGTCGCGGTGCCAGGCCGACAGCGCGCGCAGGCCGTGCGGCGAAAGGAATTCCGTCTCGGCGAACAGCTTGCTCATCAGCCGCTGGATGCGTTGCGGTTCGACGAGACTGAGCAGCAGCCTGCGGTTGCCCGGCTCGCCACGTATCCGGCCGGCGCCGGCGGCCGCGTCGGCCATGCCCTGCCGGGTGATGCCCTCCTCGGCCAGCAGGCCGGCGAACCGCTTGCCCACGGTCAGCGCCAGGTTGACGGTCTGCCCGTCGACGACGGTCATGGCCAGCATGGGCAGGATCGAGACGATCGACCTGACCTTGACCGGCACCTGCTCGCCATCCGGCGTGATCAGCCTGTCGTAGTAGAGCCCGTCCGTCTCGTCCCACAGGCCCCGGTCGTCGAGCGCCTTCTTGATCGCGGCGAAGTGCTCGACGAACTTCAGCACGAGGTCGATCGCCGGCCGCTGGCCGCTGCGCTGCAGGATCGTCGCCATCGTCGCCATCGAGAGCGCGTAGAACGCCATCCACCCGGTCGCATCGGCCTGCTCCAGGATGCCGCCGACCGGCAGGTGTGACCTGTCGATCGGGCCGATGTTGTCGAGGCCGAGGAAGCCGCCCTCGAACAGGTTGTTGCCCTCGGCGTCCTCGCGGTTCACCCACCAGGTGAAGTTGACCAGCAGCTTGTCGAAGATCCGGCTGAGGAAGTCGATGTCGGTGCCGCCGTCCACGGCGAACACCTCGAGCGCGGCCCAGGCCTGCACCGGCGGGTTCACGTCGCCGAAGTCCCACTCGTAGGCCGGCAGCGCGCCGCCCGGGTCCTGGAACCACTCCCGGCACAGCAGGATGAGCTGGTACTTCGCGAA
>JASHTT010000323.1 GCA_030040415.1 Streptosporangiaceae bacterium
AGCCGTCGTACGGTGACTTTCGGTGCGGATATTGGCCGCCTGCTGTTCGCGTAGCTCTGCTAGCGGCCGTACCCGTAAAACGCGCCGAAGGGGTCGGGATCACCGGCTCGGTGGCCGACGTCTCCGACCGCCCACGCCGCCAACCGGCCTGACGGGCGTCACACTCGGGTGCGGGAGTTGCTGGCCCGATCTCCGCACGGAACAACTAAACTGGCGCCGCCGTCCCCCTCCAACGCGGGTCCGCCGTGCTGTGCACTGGCCGAATCTTGTGCACTGCCGGATCAGCGCTGGGCGACAGGCTCTGCGTTGGCGCCGTACTGGCCTCGCTCGTCTAACTGAGCGCTGCCCCACGCCCGGCTCCAGTGCTTCCTCCTGCCCGGCGCACGACGAGAGGTTGTAGATGTCCCACATGACCTACCCGGAGGCGATGGTCGTCGGGTTCATCCAGGGCGTGACGGAGCTGTTCCCGGTATCCAGCCTCGGCCACAACGTGCTGATCCCGGCCCTGGTGGGCGGCAGCTGGGCCAAGAACCTCAATGTGGCCGCGCCGGAGTCGCCCTACCTCGCCTATATCGTCGGCCTGCACGTGGCCACGGCAATCGGGCTGATGGTCTACTTCTGGCGCGACTGGCTGAGGATCATCGGTGCGTGGTTCACCTCGCTGTGGCGCCGCGAGGTCGCCACGACCGACCAGAAGCTGGCCTGGATGATCGTCTGGGCGACGGTCCCGGTCGGGATCGCCGGGCTGCTATTCGAGCACGAGTTCCGGGTGCTATTCGGGAAACCGGTACTGGCGGCGATCTTCCTGGTGGCGAACGGCCTGATCCTGTTCGCCGGCGAGAGGTTCAGGACTCGCCGGTCGCGGGATGCGGACCTCGAGGTCGAGCGGCAGAGAGCGAGCGAGGGCCTGGAACGGCACCGAGCCGAGCACGGCTCACCGGGGGCGAGGCACGCGGCCGGCCAGGTTGCGACGCGCACTGAAGAGATCGCCGTCGCCTTGGCCGCGGACGAGCGGCTCACCAGGATGAGCTACTTGCAGGCCATCCTGATCGGCTCGGCCCAGGTACTCGCGCTGCTCGCCGGCATCAGCCGGGACGGCGTCACCATGGTGGGCGGCATGTTCCGCGGCCTGTCCCGCGAGGACGCGGCCCGGTTCGCGTTCCTGCTGGCAACACCTGTCATCTTCGCGGCTGGCGCGCTGAAGATAGGTGACCTCATCCAGTACGGTCACGGCATTTACGGCCAGGTGCTTGCCGGAAGCGTGCTGTCCGGAGTTGGCGCCTACCTGTCGGTGCGGTACTTGGTCAGGTACTTCAGAACCCGAACGCTGACACCATTCGCGATCTACTGCGTCATCTTCGGCCTGTTCAGCATCATCTACCTGCAGCTCAGGTAACGGCCGCACGGACGACGCCGGGTCTCGTCCGCCACGCTGGCACGGGCGCCCACCCGCCGGATAGGGCGCCGTTGTGGCAACACCGGCCCTCGGCACCCTCAGCACGCCCGGATAGGGCGCCGTTGTGGCATTGCTGCCCATCTATGGGCTGTGTTGTCACAACGGCGCCCATCCCGGGCGCCCGACCGTGCCGCCTCGTCGCAAGCCCGGCTAATCACGTAAAACGGGCCTCGACGTCGCCGAACGAGTGCCCCGCTTTGAGTACTATCGGCGTTATGCCTGATAGCACCGCGACCTTGTCCGCCGCGATACTCCGGCTGGCCGGCGAAGTCGGCTACGCCACCCTGGACTGGCTCGAGACCGGCCCCACCGGAGCCAGCGCCGAGTTGGACCAGCACGTCGCTGCGGTTCGGGCCGAGCTGGAGCGCTGCCAGCAGGCGCGCGCGGGCGGCGGGCGTACCCGCGGCGTTCGTTCGGCGCGCCGACCGGCCATGGCAGGTGTCCCGGACGTTCCATTCGCTGCGACCGCGATGCAGGCCGAGCCGACGGTGCCGCTGGAGCTGCTGCTGCATTACGCCTGCGGCTTCGTTGAGGCAGCGGTTCGAGATGACTGGTGGCCCGGCGACATCGCGAACGGCGACATCGACTTCGCCTGCTTGCGCTTGGCCGCGTTGTGCAGACTCATCAGCCAGGCAGAGGCCAACGCCGAGTTGCACCCTGACCTGCGGGAACTCGGCGGTCGTCCCCCTGTCTGAGCGAAAATCTCCCGGGCGGAAACCGCAGTGGGCGATCGCAGTCAGGCCCTCGGCTATTCCTCGCGCGAACGGCGGGCGCGCTGACGGGCCCGTTCCCTTGCGTCGAGAATCGCCTTGCGCAGGCGGACAGCGGACGGGGTGACCTCGACGCATTCGTCGTCGGCACAGAACTCCAGGGCCTGCTCCAGGCTCAGCAGCCTGGGCGGGATCAGCCGCTCGAGTTCCTCTGCTGTGGACGAACGCACGTTGGTCAGCTTGCGCTCCTTGGCGATGTTCACGTCCATGTCGTCGGAACGTGAGTTCTCGCCGACGATCATGCCCTCGTAGACCTCGGTGCCTGGTTCCACGAACAGGCTGCCGCGCTCCTGCAGCGAGAACATCGCGTACGCCGTGGCGGCACCGGACCTGTCAGCGACCAGCGAGCCGGTCGCGCGCATGCGCATGGCACCCGACCACGGCTCGAAGCCCTCGAAGACATGGTGGGCGATCCCGGTGCCGCGAGTCTCGGTGAGGAACTGAGTGCGGAAGCCGATCAGTCCGCGCGCGGGCACCGTGAAGTCGAGCCTTACCCAGCCGGTGCCGTGGTTGGACATGCTTTCCATCCGGCCCTTCCGCACCGCCAGCAGCGATGTCACGGTGCCGAGGTACTCCTCGGGGCAGTCGACGGTGAGCCGCTCGACAGGCTCGTGCAGGTTGCCGTCTATTTCGCGCGTCACCACCTGCGGACGGCCGACCGTCAGCTCGTAGCCCTCGCGGCGCATGGTCTCGACGAGCACGGCGAGCGCGAGCTCGCCGCGGCCTTGCACCTCCCAGGTGTCCGGGCGCTCGGTCGGGGCGACCCTGAGTGACACGTTGCCGACCAGCTCACGGTCCAGCCGGTCCTTCACCATCCGCGCAGTGACCTTGGAGCCCTTGGACTGGCCGACGAGCGGCGAGGTGTTGGTGCCGATCGTCATCGATATCGCAGGCTCGTCCACGGTGATCAGCGGCAGCGGCCTTGGGTCGTCCGGGTCCGCGAGCGTTTCGCCGATCATGATCTCGCTGATGCCGGCCACCGCGATGATGTCACCGGGTCCGGCGGACTGCGCTGGGACCCGCTCCAGCGCTTCAGTGCGGAACAGCTCCGTGATCTTCACGCGCTCGATCGAGCCGTCCAGGCGGCACCAGGCGGCCTGCTGACCTTTGGTGATCTCGCCGCTGTACACGCGGCACAGGGCGATACGGCCCAGGTAGGAGGACGCGTCCAGGTTGGTGACGAGCGCGCGCAGCGGTGCCGTGGGGTCGTAGCGCGGCGCGGGCACCGTGTCGCGGATCACGGCGAAGAGCGGCTCGAGGTCGGCTGAGTCCGGCATCTCGCCGTCCTGCGGCTGATGCAGCGAGGCACGGCCCGCTCTCGCCGCGGCGTAGACGATCGGGAACTCGATCTGCTCCTCGCTGGCGTCGAGGTCCATGAACAGCTCGTAGCAGGCGTCCACGACCTCGGATATCCGGGCGTCGGGCCGGTCCACCTTGTTGATCACCAGAATGACCGGCAGCCGGGCCTCGAGCGTCTTGCGCAGCACGAACCGCGTCTGCGGGAGCGGGCCCTCGCTGGCATCGACCAGCAGGATCACGCCGTCCACCATGGACAGCCCCCGCTCCACCTCGCCGCCGAAGTCGGCGTGGCCCGGCGTGTCGATGATGTTGATCGTCAGGCCGCCGTGCCGGACCGCCGTGTTCTTGGCCAGGATCGTGATGCC